>JASEHP010000001.1 GCA_030018605.1 Thermodesulfovibrionales bacterium | reverse complement strand
ACCCCCTATACCATATGTTTTGGGTTACATTTTAGATGATTTAACCAGTACCTTCTCGGTTACATTTTAGATGATTTAATGCGAGCAGAATACATTTCTTAAAAAAGAAGGTTATACTCTTAAAATGACTGCAAGCTTTGGTGTTGCATCGTATCCTGAAAGCGCAAAGACCAAAGAAGACCTTATTCGCCTGGCAGATGAAGCAATGTACAGGGTAAAATATACCACCAGAAACGGGGTTTATGCTATATCGTAAGAAAATGACCAATGACCAAATCTCAATAACCAAATATTTGGAATTTGGAATTTGGAATTTGGAATTTTAAGGTCATGGCTCTCTTTAATTACGCTGCAAAAGAAGTTACGCTCAAAATCGTTTATTACGGTCCTGGCTTAAGCGGAAAGACAACCAATCTTCAGTATCTTCATTCAGTGCTTGGCCCGGGGAAAACAGGCAGGCTGGTTTCATTAGCAACAGAAACCGACAGGACTCTGTTTTTTGATTTTCTTCCGGTTGAACTCGGCAAAATAAAGGATTTCTCTATCAGATTTCAGTTGTACACCGTGCCCGGCCAGATCAAATACAATCAGACAAGAAAGGTGATCCTTAAAGGCGCTGACGCTGTTGTATTTGTTGCCGACTCACAGAGGGAAGTGAGGGAGACAAATATGGACAGTTTCGCTGCTATGAAGGAAAATCTCCTTTCAAACAATATAAATCCTGACAACATTGCCCTTGTCCTGCAGTACAACAAGAGAGACCTGCCGAATATACTGCCCGTTGACGAGTTGAATGAAATCCTGAACAGCCACGGTTATATCTATCTTGAGGCAGAGGCAGTTAACGGTAAAGGCGTAAAGGAAACCTTGCAGACTGTAACAAAACTGCTTATCAAAGACCTTTCAGATAAGTATAAGTTTGATATTCAGCCGCCTGCGCAGCCTGAAGAATTTTTTTCAGCAGTTTCAGAAGAAACCATAGAACAGCCGCCGCCTTATGAAGAAACTATCAAAACAGAGGAAACAGCAGTTCCTTCGCTCTCTCTGGAACTCTCAGAAACAACCGCCTTAGAGGAACCTGCTCAACCTTGCCTGCCCCAGCAGGAACCGGTATTTTCGAAAAAAAACAGGCAGGAATTTGAAAAGCCAAAAACCGAGGAACCACATGCATATTCATCAGAACAGATTGATAAGCTGAGAGAAAACACCCATATGCTTGCCAGCATAAAATCTGCGATCAATGAACTCCTCGATGAACTTAAAGAATCAAGAGAAGAACAGAAAGAGATTCTGACTATACTCAAAGAAATAAAAATAAATGAGACAATAGAAAAAATGAAAGAAAAAGAGAAAAAAGGCTGGCTCACAAAATAAATTCACAGTCTCTCCAGCGTCCTTATCAATGCCTCTGCTTTTTTTAGACTTTCATAATATTCTTTTTCAGGGTCGGAGTCCGCGACTATGCCTGCGCCTGCCTGAACATATGCGAACCCTTTTTTTATAAGAAAGGTCCTGATGATTATATTCAGGTCCGTGCTGCCTGAGAAACCTATATAGCCAAAAGAGCCTGTGTAAGAGCCTCTTGAGACAGGCTCAAGCTCATCTATAATCTCCATGCACCTGACCTTGGGAACACCTGTTATCGTCCCTCCGGGGAATGCAGCTTTTATCGCGTCAAAACAGGTTTTGCCTGAAGCGAGACTGCCCTTTATATTGGATACGATATGTATCACATGGGAATAGTCCTCTGTTATCATAAGCTCATTCACATGAACGCTTCCGTAATCAGAAACTCTTCCGATATCATTTCTTTCAAGGTCAATGAGCATTATATGCTCTGCCCTCTCTTTCTCATTAAGAAGAAGCTCGGCTCGCATGAGTTCGTCTTCTTTCATATCAATGCCCCTCGGCCTTGTGCCTGCTATGGGCCTTGTCTCAATAATACCGCCCTCGATTTTTAACAACCTCTCTGGAGAAGAGCTGGCTATCTGATAATCCCCGAAATCAATGTATCCGGCAAACGGAGAAGGATTAATCGAGCGGAGAATCTTATAAAGCTCCCATGGATTTGTCCCTCCGATTTCAGCAGAAACCCTCAGGGAAAGATTTGCCTGAAATATATCTCCGGCAGCGATATACTCTTTTGCCCTTCCTACCATATCCATATATTGTTTTTTAGACAAACCATGTTTTAGCGCGGAAGAGCGGAAGCGCGAATGCACTGAAGTCGTTTCTTTGACACTTTCGCGCTTGCTAACTTCCGAGCTTATCTTCTCTATCAGTTGAGTTGCTTCATCATATTTTTCTTCCCAATTACCATCCATGTCCCTGTAGCCCAATTCCGTATCTCCTGCGCCGGGGCAGACAATAATCCACGCCTTCTTATCAAGATGGTCAAAGACTATCAGTTTATCAATCATGAAAAAATGAGCGTCGGGAATCTTCAGGTCATCTTTAGTTGTTTTTGGAAGTTTCTCAAGATACTGGACAAAGTCATAACTTAATAAACCAACAGCGCCGCCCTGAAAAGGAGGCAGGGACTTTACAGGTTTTTGTTTGTATGCCGTTACAAGCGATTTAAGCCTTGCAAGAGGGTTTCCTGTTGACACTGCCTTCCGCCCTTTATAAGTAATTTCTGTGGAACCGTTTTTCACCCTGAATATTAAATAAGGGTCAAAACCGATGAAGGAATAGCGGGCAATATTTGCCGGGCCTTTCACGCTTTCAAGAAGAAATGTATTCTGAGATATGAAGGATTCATAAACCTGATGCGGAGAAAAATAAGGGATTTCCTTATAAACCGGAGAGACAGTTCCGGCATTCGCGGACAACAGAAAATCTTTTTTAGCAGGCATAACCATCCTGCTATTTTACCTTATTTTGAATGACTCACACTACGCCGTAATCATCTCCAGAGAAACCAGTTCTATCGCCTTCAGCGGGTCGCTGTGATTTAAAATTGACCTTCCCATAACTAAATAATCAGCGCCTTCTTTTAACGCCTGCTTCGGCGTCATTGTCCTGTGCTGGTCGTCAGGAGGATGCCACGAAGGCCTTATGCCCGGCGTAACAATAAGAAATTTGTTTCCGCAGTGACTTTTAATTTTAGCAACCTCGTGCCCTGATGCGACAACGCCGTCCAGCCCTGCCTTTAGCGCGAGCGCAGAAAGATGCCTGACATGTGTGTTAAGGCTGTGCTGAATCCCAAGCTCTGCCTTCAGGACATCCTGTGACATGCTTGTAAGAACAGTAACTCCGAGCATCCTCGGTTTCTGGAGATTCTCTTTAAGGCAGAGTTCAACTACAGAATCTCTGCACATCTTCATCATCTCAAACCCGCCTGACGCATGGACATTGAACATATAAACACCAAGCCTTGTTGCGGCGACCGCCGCCTTTACAACTGTGGCAGGAATGTCATGCAATTTAAGGTCAAGAAAAACCTTTTTCTTTCTTTTATGTAATTTTTCTATTATCTTTGGCCCCGCTGATGTAAAAAGCTCCAGCCCGACTTTGTATATCTCTATCTGCTCCCCGAATTTATCCACAAGTTCAAGCGCATAGTCAGGCTCTGACACATCAAGGGCTATTATTAACTTTTCTCTCCAGGGCATTATCTCATCCTCATGTCTTTGAAAGCGTTATATTCTTCTGTGCCTGATACTTCCCTGCTTTATCAGCATAAGAAGTCTCGCACATCTCTGATGCTCCAAGGAATATAAGCTGGGCCAGCCCCTCATTTGAATAAAGCTTTGCAGGGACAGGCGCTGTGTTTGAAATGGAAATGGTTATGTAGCCTTCCCACTCCGGCTCCAGCGGTGTTACATTCACAATAATTCCTGAGCGCGCATATGTTGATTTTCCAAGGCATATAACAAGCACATCTCTTGGAATCTTGAAATATTCCAGAGAGCGTCCGAGGACATACGAATTCGGTGGCATTGTGCAGACATCGCCTTTGAAATCAACAAAATGCGTCTTGTCAAAATTCTTAGGGTCAATCACGGCATTTTCCTTAGCGTCAAAAACCTTAAACTCATCGAATAATCTTAAGTCATAGCCATAAGAACTCACGCCGTAAGAGATAACCCCTTTTCTCACCTGATTCCTGTCAAAAGGCGTTATCATCCCCTTCTCAGCCATTTCTATTATCCATCTGTCGTTTTTTAGCATAATCTACAGGATGTGCCGGTTTTGAAGAAGATTAACATATCTTTTTTCTCTTTTCAATAGAGCGGTTTTGTGATATGGTAAAGAAACAATTTAGATTTTATGAAGGAGGAATTTTATGGGACTATGGGACAGGGTTAAAAAGGACATCCAGAAAGGCGTTGATGAAAGCATTGCTGCCGTAAGAAAGGGAGCTACGGTTGCCGTTGAAAAGGCAGAGGAACTGGCAGAGGAAGGAAAAATGAGATACAAAGTTTTTGAACTGAAGATGAAGGTTCAGTCTAATTTCACAGACCTCGGCGGAAAGGTTTACGACCTTGCTTCAAAAGGCTTAAAAAACCCGTCGGCGGATTCAAAAGTAAAGTCGACTATTGCTTCAATAAAAAAGCTTGAAGCAAAGATTGCAAGGCTTGAAAAAACAGGGAGCAAAACATCAAAGAAGGCATCAAAAAAATCAAAAAGAAGATAGAAAAGAGAAGCAGCGGACATTCGCCGAAAAATAACAAGACAAATACGCAGAACATATGCACAAACGCATCTTGCAGGCTGGGAAAAGCCGGATGCAGGGGATTCGAAGGGTGTCCGGGATTTATGTCAAGATAAATAGCCGTTAACTGCAAATAAAATTCAGGAGGAAACTAATGAGAAAAAATCTGCTTTATCTTTTAATCTTGGTAACTGTTTTCGCCCTTTCAGGCTGCGGTTATAACACAATGCAGGCAAATGAAGAGGCTGTAAAGGCAGCGTGGGGTGATGTTGAAGGGTCATACCAGAGGAGAAATGATTTAATCCCAAATCTCGTTGAAGTCGTAAAGGCATACGCCAAGCATGAAAGAGAAACACTTACCGCAGTTACTGAAGCAAGGGCAAAGGTCGGCTCAATACAGATGTCGGAAAGCATGCTTGATAACCCTCAGGCATTTACTCAGTTTCAGGAGGCACAGGGAGCTTTAAGCAGTGCGCTTTCAAGGCTTATGGTCGTAGTTGAAAAATATCCTGACCTCAAGGCAAACCAGAATTTCAAAGACCTTCAGCACCAGATTGAAGGAACGGAAAACAGGATAAATGTCGCACGCACTCGTTACAACAAAGCTGTAGAGACATTCAATACGTCAATCAGGATATTCCCGAATAACATTACCAACAAAGTCCTGCTGCAATTAAAGTCCAGAGAGCCTTTCAAGGCAGAGGCAGGAGCTGAAAAAGCGCCGCAGGTGAAGTTTTAATTGAGAGAAAAGGTATTGGTCATAACAGGCAGTAAAGCCTTTCGCTACCGGCGATATTTTATCGACAGTTCTAAGCTCATTCCGCTACATCCTCGAAACTCGTTCCGAAGGCTTTCGGAACTCAGACAATCGAGGCTGTGGCCGCTCCATTTCGCTAAGAACTGTTACCGAAAAATATCGAATATCGCTCAAAGCATCACTGCCTGTTATTTCATTCTGGCTATAAGTCTTCTTTTTATTTCCTTCTCTTCACGCTCCGTTTTTGCCCTTGATGTCCCGAAACTTCAGGGACATGTCAACGATTACGCAAATATGCTATCCCAGCCAACTAAGGCTGAACTGGAAAAAGAGCTGAAGTCTTTTGAACAGACAGATTCAACGCAGATTGTCATCCTTACAATCCCGTCTCTTGAGGGAGAAGTCTTAGAGGAATTCAGCATTAAAGCTGCTGAGGCATGGAAGATAGGACAGAAAGGGAAAGACAACGGCATAATCATCACCGTGGCTAAACAGGAAAAAAAGATACGGATTGAGATTGGCCGCGGGCTCGAAGGAAGGTTGACTGACCTTGCTGCGGGAAGAATCGTTGACCTTGTTATAAAACCTAAATTCAAAAGAGGCGATTTTGACCAAGGTTTTGTCGCGGGAGTGCATTCTCTTATTGACGCAACAAGGGGAGAGTTCAAGTCTGATAAAAACCACCTGCCTAAAAAGAAAAACGGCACACATAGCTTCTTAACAATTCTTATCTTTGGCGTAATAGCTTTACTGTTCATAGGAAGCATATCGCGAATCTTTGGCGGCGTATCAGGAGCAATAGGCCTTCCTGCTCTTGTCCATCTGGCGCTTACCCCAATCGGGCCTATTGCATTTATCATCCTCTCTGCCGCCGGATTGCTTGCAGGACTTTTCCTGCCAAAACTTTTCTCTTCAGGCAGCCATCACAGCATCGGAGGTTTCTGGTCAGGCGGAGGATACTATGGAACCGGCAGTGGTTTTAGCAGGGGAGAAGACTCTGGTGGTTTTAGCGGAGGAGGCGGAGACTTCGGGGGCGGTGGAGCATCAGGAGACTGGTAATGGAAAATATGTCAAAGGCAAAAAGATTTTTTACAAAAGAAGAGCGAAAAAGAATAACAGAGACAACCTGTGAGGTTGAATCCCGCACCATTGGAGAGATTGCTGTAATGGTTGTTGACAGCAGCGACCAATACATCGAGGCGGAAATATTGGGGGGGATATTCCTCGGAAGTCTCATCTCGCTTATTATAACTGCCTTATACTTCAACTCATCTGTCTGGTCTTTCATTCCAGTGAGTCTTATCTTGTTTTTCCCTTCCAGATTTTTATTCAGGAGATTTCCAGTTCTTAAAATTTCATTCATTGGCTTCAAAAGAAAGGAGGAAACTGTAAGGCAGAGGGCTGTCAGGGCATTTTATGAAAAGGGACTTTATAAGACCAGAAAAAATACAGGGGTTCTGTTCTTCATTTCCATCCTTGAAAAAAAGGTCTGGGTTCTTGCTGATAAAGGAATTTATGAAAAGATCGAACAGGAGACTCTAAATAAATTTGCGACAACCGTATCTCAGGGAATAAAAGAAAGCCGTGCCTGCGATTCATTGTGTGATGCCGTAAAAGAGGCTGGAGCGCTCCTTGCAAAGCACTTCCCTGTGATCCCAGGCGATGCAGACGAGCTTTCAAACAAAGTGATGACTGAATAAAATATATTGCCGCTCAAATTAGAACGCATGACCAATGCTGAAATGCACTTCTCCTTTGCTTTCACCTTTTTCTCTGTCAAGTTTATGGCCATAGTCAATCCTCAGAGGGCCTACAGGCGTGTTGTATCTTATGCCTGCACCGGCAGTATATTTCATATCTGAGAGCTTTACATCGCTGTTCTTTCTCCACACATTCCCTCCGTCAAGAAAAGTTACAAGGCCAAAACCTTTGGCAACATCGGTTCGTAGCTCGAGATTCGACAGGATAAACACATTACCGCCTGTCGGAGAGCCGTTAACGCCTTTAGGCCCAAGCGTATCCTGTTCATATCCGCGGACAGTAGTTCTGCCGCCGAGAAAAAACCTTTCTACAAGCGGAAGTTCCGTTGTGGTTTCAAAACCCTGAGCCATCCCGGTTTTTAAAGAAACCGCAACAACAAAATTTTTATTTAACTCTTTATAAGCGCTTCCGTTGAGAACTGCCTTTACAAAATCAGTTTCTGACAGAAGGTATCCCGATGCGGTTTTCACGGATATCCCTGCAAGCACGCCTTTTCTGGGGTCAAAAGGATTGTCCCTCGTATCGTAAACTATACCCGGCCTTATCCCTGCAATTGCAAGTGTTCCAGTATCTTCTTTCGTAAGGATAACATCAGGCTTTACCTCAAAAGTTTTGACTAATGAAAAATCATAAAAAATCTCACCCTTCACCCTTTCGCTGAATTTCTTCTCAAAGCCTACGTTTGCAGTGTGCCTCCTAAGTTTATACCGCGTCTCACGGGTCTCGATGGTTTTTTCTGTCCTTTCTTCTTTTATGAGCAGCGCTTTAAATGGAAGACGCCTGCCTAAAAACCACGGCTCGGTATAATTAATTATATATCGCTGTTCAATAGAACTTATCTCTGTCCTGAACGATATCTGCCTGTTCATTCCAAAAAGATTCCTGTAGCTAACATCAAATGACCCTCTGAACCGCTCGTAATCCCCGTATCCGACGCCAAACTCAACAGCACCAGCGTTTCCTTCTTTAACTCTGACATGAACGTCCTTCCTATCCCCTTCTTTTTCTATCGCATCCACATCCACGTCTGTAAATAAACCCAGATTGTAAAGTCTCTGCCGTGTTTTTGCAAGGAGAGAAGGATTGAAGGGAGCGCCGTTTTCATGGAGAAATTCTCTATTTATTACCTCATTTTTTGTTTCTGTATTGCCGCTTATTACAGTCTTTCCAAAAAGCGTAATATTACCCTCTCCTATCTCAAAAATAATTTTTGTCCCTTTTTCTCCGCTTTCCTGTTTTATATCAACCCTTGCGTCAATAAAACCCCTGTTTTCATAAAGATTTATAATCCTGTATCTCGCATCTGATATGTCAACTGCATTATAGGAATTCCCTGCCTTTATCCTCACAGCCTTTATTATCTCTGCTTTCGGGACAACTTTTGCCCCTTTTATCTCGATGCCTTCTATTATGGTTTTTGTGCCTTCCGTAATCTTTATATTGATGTCTGCCCCGGAATTTTTTATTGAAACCCTTACGTCATCCACACCGGCGCTTAGATAACCAAGCGCATTGTAAAACTCTGTTAATGTTTCTCTGTCTTGTTCAACGAGATCCGGATTGTACAGCTTCTTTTCTCTCAATGACATTGCCTCTTTCAGATTTTTCTCTGATATTGTTATGCCATCAAAAGTTATAGAACTAACAAAAACCCTGCTCCCTTCAAAAATAAAGAACCGCACACTGACTGTTTCTTTATCCGAAGTTATAACAGGCGCAACCTGAACAAAAGGGAAGCCCTTGTCATGATACGAAGAAATAATCCTTGAGACCGCCTCTTCTACAAGGTCATCTCTGAAGTCCTCAGCATCAAAAAACGGCACTTCTTTAATGAGATCCTTAGAATTCACAGCAGAGTTGTTTTCAAATATAACATCGAGTTTTTTACCTGGATATACGTTAATGCTGAGATTGCCGCTGCTGAAAGTATAGGGGCCAACAACCGGCTTCAGAAAATTATTCTTTTTGTAATGCAGCCTGATTCTCTCCATCTCTTTTCTTAACTTAACCTGGTCATATATATCGCCTTCCTCTATCTTAATTAATTCTTTCGCTTCCGCATGCCCGATGATTTTAATGGTTTTTATTATCTCGGGCATCCCCTCCTCTATCGTAAGTAAAATATTAACCCTGTAGGGCGTGCCGGTCTTCTTTACAGCGAGTTTTATATCTGCGTGGGAGAATCCCCTCTCAGACAATTCATTCTTGAGATCCTTTGCAGCACCTTCCATACGGTCATATCGCATAATCTGCCCTTCTTTTAATGAAAAATGATTTTTTATTACCTTTTTTGACAGACGTTGATTCCCGGCAATAATAATCTTCCTTATTATGTCTCTCTCCCTGACTTTTACCATTATATGCGACCTGTCCTTGTCATTAACTTCCACGGATATGTCCTCAAATATCCCTTCTTTAAGAAACGCCAGTTTTAACCCGGCGCGGACAGCTGAAGGGTTAAAGACATCACCAATCTTTATGCTTAAAATGCCCAGAAGTTCTTCGCTCTTTATGGAATAGAGACCTTCGATATTTATCTTTTGTATTACTGTATCCGACGCTTCAATGGAAGAGGACAATAATAAACAGATTAGCAGTGTAGTAGCGCAGAAGAGCGGTAGTGCAGTAGAGCAGCATTTTTTATTTACTGCCGGCCTGCTGCTCTGTTGCTCTATTGCACTATTCATTGTTGCTCTGTTTCTTTGTTCTCATTTAAATTCAAATCTGAACTTAATGTCTCCACCAACACTACCTTTTTCATCCCTCACGCCAACCAGAGAAACATTCTTATCAAGAATATATTCAAGCTTAAGCACCTGTTCCTCGGTAGAACCCACTGCAGACGTGTAAGTTACAAATAATTTATCACCCAAAAGTCTCTTTGACGCAGTCAGCCTTGGGCCTACGGTGCCTGTAGATTTTGAGACATAAGGGTCAACCTGGACTCTGTCAATCCCGGTTATGCTCTTTATCCTTTCTTCAAAAACATCCTGAACCTTGCCTGTCAGAAATGAAGCAGCCTCGCCTGCCCCGATTCCGCCTTCAAGTCCCTTAAGTTGTTTTCCAATCTGCCCCACAGTAAGCAGGCTGAGTATGTCGGTCTCCTCAAGGGGCGGATCAGAAACGAGAGAGAGATTAAAACGTTCCATCTGCCCTTCAAGATTCAGCCTGATATTGTATCCTTTCACTATTGTCTGCGCCACAATCTCCATTACAGGATTTATCCTGTTTGGGTCGGTAAAATCCGCGCTTGCGTTCAATATCCTGAATTCACTGTTCCTGAAATAGACCTTGCCCTCTTTGGACTCAATCCTTCCGAAAAGGAGCGGATGCCCTATCGTGCCTTTCAAAACCATATCAACCTTCAAAGGCGCATGCGCAATATTGTTGTCCACAATGATATTTTCTGCCCCATATATTTTCACATTTAATACTGCTTTTTCTATCCCTGTCAGTTCCCCTCTTGGCCTTTCTGCGGTCTTTGCCTTAAGAAGCCAACTTTTCCATTCTACTCTCTCTCTGTATCTTGCCCTATTCACCCTTACATCGCCGGTAATATTCTGCACATCAAGGGTCCCTTTATAGAGAACATTGCCGTTAAAATTAATAGAGAAATCTTTGGATACGGAACTGGTGATGTTGTTCAGTTTTGCATCAAGATAAAACCTCTTAAGATTAAAACCGCTGAGATAGACAACGCCCGACGCATCTATATCTCCGCCTCCAAGTTTGCCGGAGAGTTTACGTACAGCAATTTTGTTCCCTTCAAAATAGAATAGACCATTTATTGAACTGACTCGCTGGTGCATATCCTTTAATCCGAACAGCCCGTTGGTCACATTGAGGTTGCCGTTTATATGAGGGTTGTCCCATTTACCCCCTACAGTCAGGGCGAAATTAGCGTCGCCCCTCAGAACGCCAATCTTTTTTGAAAATCCCTTCAGAGGAGAAAGCGCTGAACTCCCTTCAAGTGATATATTGTACTCTCTGCCTATTTCCATCCCCCCCCGCATGTTGAAAGAGGCATTTCCGCTCCGCATTGAAAATACTGAAAAAGACATTTTTCTATTATCAAATTTAAATTTTATATCCGAATCATTGGAGAAGCTGTGTCCGTAAAGAGCCGCATTAACCTGACTTAAAACTGCAGCAGATGAAAAGGTTTTTCTCGTTCCTGACATAACCGCATTTCCTTTCATATTGACTACCAGGTCATCAGGAACATCCTTCAGCAAAGGTGACAGAAGAAAATCATATCTGCCTGATAGAATTGTAATCTCCGCATTCCATGGCAGTAGATCACTCAGATATCCCCTTCCTTTCATAATCACCTTCTCATTGAAAAACATGGCGCTGAATAGAATATCTTTACTTTCAATAGAGGCATTTATGTCGCCTGCGCCAAGCGGTTTGCCTTTAAATGTTCCGCCTGATAATTTCCCGTCTATCTTTATGGAGGGATTATCAAAAGTTCCGGAGCCTGTTGCATTTACATTCAACACCGCATCATCAGGCATGCCTTTCAGTCCCATATCATTCAAAAATAATTTACTGCCTGATGCATTGAAAGAAAACTTCTCCATGCCTGAAATTCTTCCCTCAACAATCATTGTAGAGCCGCCTTTCTTAAGCACAGCTTTTCTTACAGCAATATCTTTACCCTTATAATAAAAATCCGATGTCAGAGAATCCGCAGAGAATTTATAAGCCTCTGCGTTAACTACAGCTGCAGAGCCTGAATATTCAGGATTGGAACCATTGCCTGCTATCTTAAAGTCTGTGTTCAGTTTGCCCTTAAATGGAAGTTTTTTATAAAAGGCTGCCGCCAGTCTTTCAATATCAGCGCCTCTTAATGACACCGAAAGCCTGTAATCACGCTGTTTAAGATCAAAAATTTCTTTTGCGGAATCAAACTTTATATGCCCCTTAGCTGTGTGTTCCTCATTTTTTGATTTAACAGACAATTGCTTTATCTCAAGGAGATTTTTCCTGTAAAGCAGCTCGCCAGAAACATTATCAAGACCGTAACCTTTTAAGGATGCGGCTGTCATCCTCACTGCGCCGTCTATGAGAGGGTCATCAAATTTCCCGGTTATTGTGCCTTCAAACTCGCCTGTGCCTTTCAGAAGGTCAAAATGAGGAAACGTGAGGTCTGCGATGTCATGAGTTATAAGTTTTCCTTTGAGGTTGAGCGCTGAAGCAGACATAGCAACTGTGCCGTTTATATCCAGCGCTGACTTATCAGTTCTGATCTCTGTATTAGAAAGGGAAAGTATATCACCCTGCACCTTAAATTCCCCTTTCATTATCTTTACCCTCGCTATTAAATCACTGCTTACCCCCCCCATCCCCCCTTTACTAAAGGTGGGATTAGCTTCGTAACCAAACCATCCTGATGGATTAAATTCGCTGTCAGAAGAAAAAAGCTCTCCTTTTACCTTGCCCTTTGGAACCTCTATATCCAGACCGATAAGCTTAAAAGCCGGCTGACTGTCAACATCAGTGAAATTCACCTTCACCGAATAGCGGTCAATATCCGGCATTTTTAACATGACCTCCGCATCTGCCCTGCCATTGTAAAGCGCTGCCTTGCCGTTTTCAAAACTCATGACTCCGTTGTTGTAAGCTATATTGCACTTGAGGCTGTCTACAGCCACATCAAAAAGATTCCCCTTTTTCAATGTTGCGTCTGCACTGCCCGTAAGTTTTGAAACTGCCCCGCTTATCTTCCCGTCAAAATCCAGCCAGCCTTCAACCCTCTCTTTCACTTTAAGAAGTTCCATCAGGGACTGAAGATAAAAATTGCCTCTGACTCTGATATCCACAAAAGGGCTGCCTTCTCCAAATTTTATATCGCCCTTTGCAAATATCTTTCCTTCCCCGCTCCTTTTCAGCCCAAAAACTTTTTTTATAGAATCAGCGGAAAATTCAACAGATGTCTTTATATCACCTTTCCCTTCAGCCGAATAAAAACCGCCCGCCTTCAGTTCTGAATCATAAGCCCTGAGAGTGACGTTCTTTATATCAATTCCGTCTTTCCTGAAAAACAATACAGCATCTGCGCCCCCTTTCAATTCAGGGAAATCCCTGATATTGAAAATAAATTCTTTTATCTGCGCTTTGAGTCTGGCTGTGCCTCCTAACAGAACCTCAGCGCTCAATCCTTTTCCTCTTAAAACAGCGCCATGCGCAGGATCGTACAAGCCAAATCCTCCATCACGCACTTCTATCACATCCACTATAACTTTCATCTTTTTAGGATCTTCTTTGAGCAGATACTCCTTTACCCTCTTGATGATGTCATCAGCCTGTTCTCTGTCGGTCCATAACTCCGACTCTTTTATCACTATTCTTTTCAGCGCTATTTTTCTCCTCCGCATTGCGGACAGCTTTGGGTAGCCCTTTATCCTGTCAACAGTCAAAACCCTGTTGCCTGCATCATCAAACAACTTCACGCCCTTTGCCTCAATGAATAAGGGAAATAAATTAAGATATATTGACTGTGCTATTACCTTGCGGCCTGTCATATTCTCAAGTTCAGGCAGTATTATCTTCTTTAATGCGTTTGATATGTGCGGGCCGCGTGAAACAAAGATGAGCATCCCTATCAGCAATGCGGCAGTGGAAAGATATGCTATCCGTTTTATCATTTTAGATTTTCCCATAGAGATTCCAGCAATTTCACAGCCATAGGCCCGTTAACCTTCTTGCCTCCATGCTGAACATAAAAAATATCCTGAGCAATTCCTGATTCGGTATTGACCCTTGCCGATATTATGTTCAGCCCGCTCTCATGCATAAGATTAGACACATCGTAGAGAAGGCCGTGCCTGTCCTGCGAGAAAAACTCAACGATTGTGCTTTCTTCCGAGGTTTCATTGTCAAGCTCTACAAACACATCAAATTTCCCGTTAACTTCTTTTGGGGTGCTGTGCAGTTCTATTGAACCGACTCCTGTTACTGCACCCTTCAACCCATCTTTAATAACACCTTCCATCCCGTTCCACCAGAGTTCTTTCCAGTTTGAAATTTGAATTTTATCAATAACAAGCCCGTTCTTTCCAGTATACAGCCTTGCGCTTACTATATTCAGCCATTTTGAAGAGAGAACCCCGACTATCTGCGAAAAAAGTCCTGGCATGTCTAATGCGCCAATTGCTATCTCCGTTATGCCACGCGATTTTTCGCTTATTGCTACTGCAAAACCGTCTTTCCGGACACCGCATGCAAGCCTGTAATCCTCCTGTATTTTTTCAGGAGGCGTTGAAAGCAGATACCTCTCAGGCATCTCATTAAGGAAACCGCTTAATCCTTCTCTGTCGTCATCAGCGCAGGATGACAGGACGGTTTCTATATAGGCAGCAGGGTCTTTTCTTATTCCACGGAGATGATTTAACGTCTTTTCATAGAGTCCTTTAAGGAGATAAGCCTTCCATTCTGTCCAGAAATCGGGATTGACAGCAGACATATCTGCATATGTCATAAGGCAGAGCGCCATGAGGCTTTCCTCGTCGCCTGCCGCATCAGCAAACTGCGCTATGACTTCAGAATCCTCAATCTCCCTTTTTAATGCAAAAACAGACATCAGGATATGGTTTCTAACAAGGAATTCTATCCTCCGGCGTTTCTCAATATCAATATTGAATCTCTCCACAATATTTTTAAGCCTTTTGTATCCTTCATCTTCATGATATCTGCCCGCAGCCTTGCCTATATCATGAAAGAGCAATGCCATAAATAGTATTTCTCTCTCCTTTATATTCTTCATAATCCCGGCGAGATGTTCAAGGTTTTTATACTTTGTAGCAGTCAAGTTCTCAAGGTGCCTTATTGCAAGCATTGTATGCTCATCAACGGTATATCTATGAAAGGGTTCATGTATCACAAGGGACTTCAAAGCTCCAAACTCAGGAATAAATCTTTCTAACACGCCTGTCTCATGCATCTCCCTGAGGGTCTCGTATACCCTGCTTCCTTTAAATATCTCAAGGAAGAACAATACGGCACGGTACGAATTTCTGACTTTCTTCCCTATCAAGAGCAGATTATATTTAATTCCCTCCCTGAGAGCGTGGCTGAAATATCCTCCTGTTTTTGAAAAGGCATAAAAAGCCTCAATGATGCTGACAGGATTGTTTTTTAAAATATCCTTCTCTGATGGAATAATCATGCCTTTATACAAAATAAAATTATCAGTTATTTTTTTCTTTCTTGCTGCTCCCCGGTTCCCTGTAATCAGCCATTGCCTGAGGCACATGCCTGATATTGTTGATGTTATTTCCTTTACAGTGCTTGCCTTAAGATAAAAATACCGCATAAACCTCTCTGAGCCTGAAAACTTTTTTGAATCATTAAAACCCATCTTTTTTGAAACATAATCCTGAACGCGGAATGAAAGGGCGTCATCCCTCCTGCCGTTTATGAGATGCAGGCAGAATCTCACTTTCAGCAGAAAATCGTATGCCTTAATAAGCCTCTTGAAATCATTCCTTGAGATAACGTCTGATATGCCTTCAATGTTATTAATCTTCAGCGCAATCCTTGAAAGCCATAGCACTGTGTGTATGTCCCTGAGCCCTCCCTGCCCTTCCTTTACATTCGGCTCAAGCAGGAACACCGAGCCTCCGAAGTCCCGGAGCCTCTTCTCCCGTTCTTTCAGCTTTCCGCTTATGAAATTCTTCTGTTTTCTGTATGCAAGCTCAGGATAGACTTTTTTATGAAAGTAATTATAGAGTTCCCTGTCGCCTGCTATAAATCTCGCTTCAAGCAAAGATGTGTGTGTGCGCAGGTCTTTTTTTGCCTCTGCAATACATTCATCGGCAGTCCTGAAGCAGTGGCCTATCATAAGCCCCGCATCCCAGAGCTTGTAAAGCACGGATTCTACTTTTTTTGAATCTGTTTTATCCTCTGCAAAAAACATAATATCAATATCAGAATAAGGAGCAAGCTCTGCCCTGCCGTATCCTCCGGTTGCAATAAGCGCAATAGGTTTTGGGGATTGTATGGAATTGAAAATCTCTGAAAGAAAGTCGTCTATTTTTTGTGTATAAAAAGCTGCAAGCTGCCTCCCGCCTAATTTATCAAAATTCTCTTCAATTTCCTTAAGAAAGTCCACTTAGTATGATACTATATGAGGCAGGATTAAGAGTAGGGATGGGAGACAGTCGCTTAAAAACTAACATTTCTAAATTGGCTTCACAGGCATAGAGATTTTCCTTGACGAAACCTGTGATTTCACCTAAAATCAGCCCAAGAGACGCATGCGACATAAAATATAATGTTATGAGGCAAAAATAATATGAAGAAAATACTATTTACATTCATCAGCTTCATCCTTCTCTCCCCGATTCTCGCCTACTCTCTTGATGTGCCTGAAGAATCGCGATCTGAGGTCGCTAAGGCTATGAAAGACGGAAATAACTTATTCGCGGAATATTTAAAGGGACCAATATCAGACAACGAAATTGAAAGAATTAAAAGTAAAATAGATGATTTCTGTGACTTCCAATATAATGCATATCTT
This sequence comes from Thermodesulfovibrionales bacterium, assembly GCA_030018605.1. GTDB lineage: Bacteria > Nitrospirota > Thermodesulfovibrionia > Thermodesulfovibrionales > UBA1546 > UBA1546. The sequence continues at coordinate 19,761 of JASEHP010000001.1, read as the reverse complement.
ATTGACGGTATCATATATTTTATAGCCGAACCGCCCGTATCCGGGGGCATCGTCTTTGGCAGACATTACAAAATATCAGATGGTAAAGTTATCAAATCGACTATAACATGCTTCGCTTCACCTGATGAACCCCAAAATACTCTGGCTGCATTTACGACACATCTTTTGTCCGATACGCCGACTGAATTTCATGTGTTCGTTTCGCTTAAATACAAGAAAGCTGTTTATGTCGTGTCTAAAACAGGAATATGGAAGGTCGAGCGGGGGCGAATTATATTTATTGAAAAAAGAGAATAAATGATTCATAACAATCAAATTTACGAGAGAGCTTGGGAAATAGGGACAACCGTTAATAAGGAAGGACTTGTCCGTAGCGACAGATGACGGCGTGTTTGAGATTAATCAACGTTCATTAGAAAACAAATTTAGCCTTATGATGTAAAATAAAGAAAAACCACTAAAGGTTTTGGAGGTGCTGTATGAGATATAAAGTAAATCTCAGAAAAACAGAAGAAGGTTATTCTGTTTGGGTGCCAGGCTTACCTGGCTGCTGGTCTCAAGGGAAAACAGAAGAGGAAGCATTGGAAAACATTAAAGATGCCATACAGTCATATTTAGAGACTGTCGAGGGACTAAGCAAAGGGAAAAAGTCTCGTTATGTAGAAGTAGCCTATGCCTAAATTGTCTGGAATAAACCACCAGCGAGCAGTGAGGGCATTTCAAAAAGCAGGATTTTGGATTGCAAAAGAAGGTAAACATATCACAATGACAAATGGCGAAAGGATTACCACTATTCCGAGAGCAAATCCTGTTGATGCCTTTACAATGGCAGGTATTGTAAAAGATGCTGGACTTACCATTGAAGAATTCAAGAAACTTTTATAAACCCTGCCCCCAATGGCAGATAACAACGGCTAAAAGTTAAAGCCTACCTGCTACATGCTTTTTAAACCTGCTAAACCCCTATCACCTCACCCTCCTAAACGCCAGCACCGCATTCACCCCTCCAAATCCGAATGAGTTGGAAATAGCGGTTTTAATATCGGCGTTTTTGGTTTCGGTGATATAATTCAAATCGCACTCAGGGTCTTTCGTTTTGAGATTTATAGCCGGAGAAATTATGCCCTCACGAATGCTCATCAACGTAACAGCAGCCTCAAACGCGCCTGACGCGGCAAGCATGTGCCCTGTCATGGACTTCACAGAACTTATTGGAATTTCATAAGCCCTTTTGCCGAGAGCAAGCTTTATAGCTTCTGTTTCTGCCTTATCGCCGAGAGGCGTTGATGTGCCGTGCGCATTGATATAATCCACATCTACGTGCAATAAACCCCCTTCTTCCATTGCAAGCCTTATCGCCCTTGCCTCCCCTTCTGCGCTGGGCCTTGTCTGATGGAATGCATCAGTTGTATTGCCGTATCCGATAATCTCGCCGTAAATCCTTGCCCCTCTTTTTAACGCAGACTCATAACCTTCAAGGACAAGAACACATGCGCCTTCTGCAAGAACAAAACCGTCTCTCGTTTTATCAAAAGGCCTGCTTGCTGAGGAATCGTTTATTTTTGACAAGGCTCCTGATACGCCATATCCTTCTACGCACAATCTGCACAGAGGAGCTTCGCTACCGCCGGCAAAAACCATATCTGCATAGCCGGATTTTATCAATCTGTACGCCTCGCCTATTGCATTTGCGCCTGATGAGCAGGCATTCGATATGCCAAGACAGTGACCCTTTATCCCAAGTTTTTGCGCAACATAAGATGCTGCCGCATTAACGCTTGTTGAAGGCATGAGGTAAGGGGAAAGGCGTGATGCGTGATGCGTGACGCGTGATGCGTATATTTTTCCCGATTCCCTTTCAATTGTAGTAATCCCGCCGCGACTTGAGCCGATAATCACACCGGCATTTTCAAGTGACGGGTGACGAGTGACGAGTGAGGAGTCTTTAACTTCTGCTCTTCTGCTCTTCTGCTCTTCTGCTCGATCTATTAATCCCGCATCTTCTGCCGCCATAAAAGACGCGGCAACCGCATAATGAACAAAGGGGTCAAGACGGGTCATCTCCTTTTGAGACAGATACAGCCCCGCATCAAAGCCTTTCAATTCACCGGCCACTCGCCATTTCAATACCGAGGCATCAATCTTTTTTAGAGGAGCTATGCCTGATAATCCTTTTAGGACAGCAGACCATGATTCACGAAATGAATTTCCAATAGGCGTTATTGCGCCAATGCCTGTCATAACTACTCTTTTCATTGTCAACTATAATAGCACATCAGGTTTACAATAATGCCAGGCCATAACTTAGCGAGACATCTGATGGCTGACAGCCGATAAAAAATTCCCCCCTACCATTTCCTGCGCCGATTATGTTATTTTACCGTAGAGGAAAAGGTGTCCGGAAAAATCCTGGAAAAAAGGCGTGAAGAATTGGGGTATAACCTCAAGGAGATTGCCAAGACCCTGAGGATAAGAGCCGATTATCTAAAGGCAATCGAAGAAGGAACCTTCGAAAAACTTCCCTTAGAGGTTTACGCAAAAGGCTACATCAGAGAGTATGCCAAATTTCTTAAAACAGACCCCGAAGCTGTTATAAAGGCTTATATAGAAAAGATATCGCCTCCTGTAATTGAAAAACAACCTGAGCCCATTACCCCTGCTGAAAATACAGTTAAAGAAGAGAAGCCCTATAAAAGATACTCCGCTACTGCAATCACGCTTTCAGCAGCGGCAGCTACGGCTTTATTAGCCGTTTTATTCTTATTTGTTCTTTTGAAGGAAGGGCCAAAAACTCCTCTGGTCGGAGAAACATCACCGGTATTGCCTGCACCACAGTCAAGCAGCCAGACTCAGGGAAAAGAAAACACCGAAGAAACAAAAAAAGAGATTCTGGCAAATTCGCAAGGTGATAAAACAGTTAAAGAACACATCTTGGAGATTCTCGCTTCGGACAAAACATGGATTCTTGCAATTATAGACAATACCGAGTCAAAAGAACTGCTTCTGAACAAAGGCGAGTCGGCAAAGCTTTCGGCAAAGAACGGCTTTTCTCTAAAAATCGGAAATGCCGGCGGAATCAAGCTGATATTTGACGGAAATGATATGGGAGCGCCGGGAGAAAATGGCAAGGTCATAACACTCAATCTTCCGTCCGATAAAAATTTCAACCGTTAAAAGCAACGATCTCCTTAAAACAATGATTGACTTTAAAAAAATTCCGATATCCGGCACGTTAAATTCTTCCGACATGGAGGAAGTAAAACCCTACCTCATCCCTGCCAAATTTAAGAAAAAAGAGGTTATATTCTCCGAGGGAGATCCGTCTGACTGGCTTTATGTTGTAACTAAGGGCAAAGTCAAGATTACCAAGCTCTCACAGAGCGGAAGAGAAATCATACTTGAAATCATCTTGCCAATGGATTTTTTCGGAGGAGTTGCCGTGATGAGAGGCTTCCCCTACCCTGCAAATGCCGTTGCGATGGATGACGCGGAGCTTTTAAAAATATCACGAAGCAACTTAATGCGCATACTCGACAGGTTCCCCAACCTTATGTATTGCATGGCTATGAATATCGGAGACAGGATCAAAGGCTCTCATGAGGCGTTGAAAAACATCGCTGTTGAAAAAGTGGAATCAAGAATAGCCTCCATGCTCATAAAGCTCGCTGATAAAGCAGGCTCCGAGCCGCTCGGAGACGGCAGCATTACTATCGACATGAAACTTACAAAGCAGGATATTGCCGAGATGGTCGGCACAACAGTAGAGACTTCGATAAGGACGATGTCGAAATTCAAAAAGCTCGGCATCGTCTCAGAAAAAGGCGGAAAGATCACCATCAAGGATATAAATAAGCTTAAAGCACTTTGCGGGTAATGAACTATTCTGTCATTCCAACTCGTTCGGTCTCCTCAGCGACTCCCCGAGGTGAGAATTCTTCTGAAAGATTCTCGATGCGAGTCTTCGCTGAGAGTCGCTACGACTGGTCAAGCCAGAATGACATTTTTAAAAAGCAAATACTACTCCGCCACTTTTGCATACAACGTTGCAATTATATTGTAAAAAAACAGGGATATTGACAACGCCTCAATAAGCCCTGATGCAATAACAAGACCCCTGTATAAACCTGAAGGATTGTATGTCCCTAGCGTATAAAACGCCAGCATCCCCATAAGCCCTATATTCGCAAGCCAGAACTGCAACTCTCCGAGCTTCGGGCTCTTTAATAGCCTCCCTGAAAATTTCGGAAGGATGTGATAGCCGACACCGTAGATCATCATCGAAACCCATCCGAGCATCATAAGATGAGAGTGCACAAACTTAAACTGCATCAAAGACGGATAGCCAAGCATGAATATCCCAAGCACTGTGGCAATTGCAAGATACACGATGCTCATTAAAATAAAGCTTTTCACAAATCTGTCCATAAAAACCTCCTGAATTTCAGTTGATATTCTAAATTATATCATCAAACAATTCCCGTGTTATGATTAAAGTCATAAACTGCCGATATTATTTCTGTTCTTAATATGATGCACGTCATACTGTTATTCCCTGAATTGCTATAACTTAAACTCAAGATAACTTTTGAAGGAGGTTAACATGAAACCAAATATAATTGAAGGATGCCCGTCATGCTCTTCTATCGGAGAACTGGCAGGCAAATCAGAGGAAAAGAAGGACTATAGGCTTGCTCACTGGCCCATACAAATTAAGCTCATGGGTACAGTTATACCCTTTCTGGATAATGCAGACCTGCTCGTGGCTGCTGACTGCACAGCATTTACAGTGCAAGACTTTCATGAGAGATTTCTTAAAGACAGGAAACTTCTGATAGGCTGTCCTAAGCTGGACAATGCCCAATTATATGTTGAAAAGTTCACCGAGATATTCAGCAATATCCCGATCAAGAGCGTAACATGTCTCAGGATGGAAGTTCCGTGTTGCAGCGGTATGACCGCTGTCTTAAAGGAAGCGATAAAGCTGTCTGGAAAAGACATCCCGCTTGATGAAACTATCATAGGGGTTAAGGGCAATGTGCTTTCCGAGATGGGAGTATGACACATATCATAAACTTCTTTTGAGTTTATAGTTAAACTGAAAGCAAGAACAGGCAAAATCCTGAACATTAAAGGAGGCAGAGATGATAGCGACAAAGACAAAATTTACAAAAGACAGCGTAATAGGAGACATAGTAAAACACAGCACTGCTGCGTCAAAGGTCATAGAAAAGTATTTCGGCAACGGCTGCTTCACATGTCCGGGCATGAAGGTGGAGTCTCTTTCATTCGGCGCAATGATGCATAATGTTGACCCCGGCAAGGTTATAGAAGAACTTAATTCACTGGAGGAATAAAAATGGAACCAACGTGTTTTGTATGCGGACAATCAAACAAGGGAGTGGTATATCTTAAGTGTATCCATGAAGGGACAGAAAAGTTCGTGTGTGTCAGATGCCTGCCGGTTCTTATACACGGAGCGCATTAGCATTAAATTAAAGCAATGCGGGCGGTCTTCCCTGCTGTTTTCTCATGGAAATGAGTCCCGAAATCTGCTGATAAACAGGATTGGCTTTCGCTTCCGCAGATATTTTTCTGTCGTTCTACGGCTCATTCCGCTACAGCCGCAAAACTCTGCCGATGCCTCGGCATCAGACAGTTGCGGCTGTTAGTGCTGCATTTCGCCAAGAACGAAAACGAAAAATCTCTAATGTCGCTCAAACCAATCCTGTTTATCGCTACTTTAGGGGAGGCTGCCCCCTGTTGACCTTCACCCCTGTTTTGTTATACTACAGAATATGAATCATGTAATGTTCTTATATTGCCGGAACAGCTGTTCCGATGGATGTTTCAGATGCGGATAAACCTTAGCCTGAAGTATATAATCTCCACAATCATAATCCTTGCTGCCGTAATGGGAATAACACTTATCGTCATTTCCAAAAGACACGAGAGGCTTGTGCTCACTCAGATAGAGATGCAGGCAAAGGCGCTGTTCCAGCAGCTGGTAATTACAAGAAGGTGGATCGCTGACCACGGAGGGGTATTTGTGGAAAGGCTGCCATGGATAAAGCCAAACCCTTATCTTAAAGGCATGAAATCAGAGATAGTCGATACCGAGGGCATGAGGTATGTTAAGAGAAATCCTGCCATGGTCACAAAAGAACTTTCCATGTACGCTGCGAAAGAAGGGCTCTTCTGGTTTCATATAACCAGCCTTAAACTCATGAATCCCGAAAATGCCCCTGACGCCTTTGAAAAGAAAGCGCTTCAAGACTTTGAGACAAAAAAACTAAAAGACTCATCAACTGTTGAAAAGATTGGACGCTCTTATTACTTCAGATACATTGCCCCGCTTTATGTTGAAAAGGCATGTCTTCACTGCCATGACAAGCAGGGCTATAATGTCGGCGACATAAGAGGAGCCATAAGTGTATCCATCCCGATGGACTATGCATTCAATGTAATACATTCTGACAGAAAATACATGCTGTTCGGCAGCATTATTACCGTTGCGGTGCTCATCGCCGTGTTGTTTATGACAACAAAACGACTTGTCATAAGCCCCATAAAAAAAATTAGAACCCTCATGCTTGCTTTCTCAAAAGACGGCAATCCTGATATCCCGGTTATCAAAACAAATGACGAACTTGAAGAGTTAAGCAAATCTTTTATAGACATGGCAAAGTCTATTGATGAATACCATAGGTGTCTCCATGATAAGATAATCACAGCTACGAGGGAACTTACAGAAAAAAACGAGAGCCTGTTGAGATTAAATAAAACAAAATCCGCTTTTATTGCAAATATCTCACACGAATTAAGGACGCCCCTTACGTCCATAAAAGGAGCAATGGATTACCTCTCCGTAAGACTTTCAATGCACGGAAAAGAGAATGAGGAAGACCTTAAAGTATTTTTTGAGGTAATAAAAAATAATGCCGAGAGGCTGATAAGGCTGGTAAATAACGTGATTGACTACGAGCGGATAGAACTTGGTGAATTTGAAATGCATTTTAAAGAAATAAACCTGAACGATGTTTTTGATGAGGTTATCACAGGCTTCAGGTCATTGGCGGAGGGGAAAAAAGTCAATATAGAACTCAGGGGAGAGGATGTAACAGTTCATGCTGATGAAGACAGGATAAAGCAGGTGCTGACAAATCTTCTGTCCAATGCGTTAAACTTCAGTCCTGAATCATCCGATATCATTGTCACGCTCGCCGGAACGAACGGATATGCAAATGCAAGCGTAGAGGACAGGGGATATGGTATCGCTGAGGCTGAAAAAGAGATGGTATTCAGACAATTCTACTCAAGAGGCGTGAAAGACGGCACAGGGCTGGGACTTGCAATATGCAAAGGCATAATAGAAGCGCATAACGGAGAGATAGGGCTAAAGACTGCTGAAGGCAAAGGCAGCCGCTTCTGGTTCACTGTACCGATGACAAGAAAAGAGGTTTTTCTGGATGAAAAAACAACTGCTTGTTGTAGATGATGACCCTGACATATTAAAAGTGCTTAAGGCAAACTTTGAGTTGTACGGGTTTGATGCTGTCACAGCCGCCAATTGGGCAGAAGCGCACGATATACTGAATAATCAGCTGCCGGATATTATAATACTTGACCTCATGCTCCCTGACAGCGACGGAATCCAGATATGCAGGTTATTGAAAGACCAGTATCCCAGAATACCCATTATTATGCTCACAGCAAAAGACAGCGTCTTTGATAAGGTAATGGGCTTTGAAAGCGGCGCTGACGATTACATAGTAAAACCTTTTGAAACGCTTGAACTCATAGCGAGAATAAGAGCGTGCCTCAAAAGGACCATGCCTGTTGACAGCACAATCGTAATCAATAATCTGGAAGTTAATTTCAGCGCTCACACAGTTAAAGTCAAAGGCAAAGAGATTGAACTCACCCCGAAGGAATATGAACTGCTGCATCTCTTTATCACAAACAGAGGCGAAGTAATCAGCAGGCAATTTATCAGAAAAAAGATATGGAGGGAATCTGAAATATATTCATGGAGCAGAGTCATAGACGTCCATATCCAGCATCTCAGGCATAAGATAGAAAAAAATCCTTCCGAGCCGGAGTACATTTTGACTGTGTCCGGCGCCGGATACAAATTCAGACAGTAGTCCGCATTTTCAGACGTTTTCTCCTAAAAACACTTTTACCGAATCTTTACACAAATTAACCGCACATTTACTAACCCAAAAATTATATTAATGTGCTATTATTATAAAATTGATTACCACAAATAAGATAAGGGGGGTGAGAAGCACAACAAAATGGTCAAAGCAGTAAAATGGTCCAAGCAGCAAAAAAGATGCATCACTTCAATAAGGAGGTATTTTGGATGAGTAAAAAGATTTATGTATCATTTATTTTAGTTCTGGCGCTTGTCATAGTAGGAGGCGTCTATTATACGAGTGCTGATGCCCAGAAGAAAGCTGTCCCTGCAAAAGCCGCAGCAAAAGCTGCAGTAAAAGATGTAAAGGTAGAGACATGCTACGCATGCCATGCCCTTATTAAGGATTTCCACACAAATGGAATCCACAAGACTGTAAACTGCATCAACTGTCATGATGGCATTGACAAACACCTTGCAGACGTGAAGAGCAGACCTTCAACCAACACTGACCACGAGGCATGCGGCAAGTGTCACAAAGACCAGCACGCAAGTTTCATCGGTCACAACTATGAGAAAAAGGCTCAGTTTGACAAGGGCGACCCCAAGTCCCGCTCGCCTTTCTGGGAAACCCTCATCAGACCTTATGCCTTTGAAATCAGCCACAATGAGACCAGAAGCCACAAGTATATGCTTATTGACCATCTGATTAATGACAGGTCTTACGGCGGAAGGTTCAAGTCAAAGAATGGTTTCAAGTATGTAATAGACAAGAGCGGCATAGCCCCCAAGGCATGGGATGTCCTCTATGATGCATATCCTGATGTTGACCTCAAGGCTCCCAAGAAGGCATTTCAGGAAAGGACAGCTCCTGCGGCAGTTCCTGTTTGTTTAAAATGTAAATCATCTGACGACCATCTTGCATGGCCGTACATGGGCGATCCTTCACCAAAGACCTCTGACATCAGCAGAGCAGGAAATCCTGCTTACAATGCGGTGAAGTATCTGAGGAACGCTCTGCCATGTATTCATTGCCATGACCCGCATGCGGCAAAACCGAGGATTGTGAGAGACGCTCTTATAGAGGCGCTCACAACCCAGACCGACACACTCTGGCATGAGGGCTACCCCGGAAAGGCAGATATCAAGGTTTACAGCAATAAAGACGGCCTCGGATTCCGCGGACATGAGAGGAAGATTGCAATCCTCAGCAAGTATGACCCAATACTTCAGTGCGGTCAGTGCCATGTTGAGTACAACTGCGGTCTCCACTTTGACTATGAAAAGTCTGAATGGGGCAAGCCGCCTGTAGCCCTTGACTTTGCAACTGACAGAAGGACCAACCACTTCCCGTTCAAGGGACTGGCAAAGGTTGAAAAGCATAAGATTGTTGATGAGACCTTTAAAAAGCACCTTGAAAAGTGGAAATATTTTGATTTAGCCCACTATATCACAGGCGCAAAGCTCTGGAAGTCGCAGCACCCTGAGGCAGAGGCATTCTACAACTCTACTCACGCAAAGGCTGGAGCAACCTGCACAACCTGCCATACAGCAGGCAAGAAGAAGGGCAAGGATGGCAAGACCTATTCTTCCCACTTCCATGTTTCCCCAAGGGCGATGGAGTGGAAGCCATGCCTTACCTGCCATCCGGACTGGACATCACATGATGCCGGCTATGCCGCAGACTCTGCGAAGAACTACGTCAAGCAGAACATGAGAAAGGCAGAGGTCTGGCTGAGGGAACTTGTTGATGCATTCCAGCGCGCAAAAGACTGGGGTGTTGATGTGAAGACACTTAATGAAGTTAGAAAGATCCACGAAGATGCGCACATGTACTGGGAATGGTGGACCGGCGAGAATTCCGATGGTTTCCATAACATTGAGAACGCCAAGGTAACACTCGCAAGGTCAGTTGTTCTTTCATGGAAAGGCATTGACATCCTGAACAAGGCAATTGCTGACAAAAGAGCAGCAGCAGCAATGCCAGCAGGAAAGTAGTAAATGATAGATTTGGGGGAGCGCAAGCTCCCCCTTTTATTTTTAAAAACTCAAAAGAGACCCTTACAAAAGAAAATATCTGAAAGCCTGATTTGAGAACGTCCCGCTTAAGACCTTTTGTGAGTGTCTCCGGGAGAAAAGGGGTGGATATGGCAAAGACTAAAAAGACTGTTATGTATTTAATTGTATTGTTCAGCATTACCCTCTTATTCGGTTCAATAGGCTTCACGAGTAATAATAGCGCTCCAAATTTTGAATGCTATACATGCCACACTGGAGCAAGCGCGCCAGCCACTATTAAAGTCACAGGCATTCCAAAACAATATGAGCCGGGAATGACATATAAACTTACCGTGAGTGTAGACTGCAAAACAAAAAGCATGAGTGAGGTGCAGGGCGGATTTTCAGTTAAGGCGTCTGCAGGAGAATTAATAGTATCTGACAAGAAAAACACCCAGCTTTCAGACTCCTATCTGACACAGACATTAGAAGGTTCTGAGCGCAGGTCATGGGCATTTGAATGGAAGGCGCCTCAGGAAAAAGTTGACGTAGAATTAAAAGTAATGGCAATAGCTGCCAATGGCGATTACTCTCCATTCGGAGATGCAATAACCGCTGACGGTTTTACCATACAGCCAACGGCTGGCAAAACCAGTAAAAAAGGCAAGAAGTAAAAACTAAAGGAGGCATAGATGAAACTCAGTAGAAGAGATTTTCTAAGGGCAAGCGCTATAACCGCTGCTGCCGCTGGGGCCGGGATTGCTAAGCCGGAAATGCTGTTTGCTGCTGGTTCTATAAAAACATTTCCAGTGGGACAGTGCAGATATTGTGCAGTTGGGTGCACTATGATAGCAGACTGTGAAGTTGACGCAGCAGGCAAGGTAACAAAGGTTATTGCAATTAAAGGAGACCTCAAGAGCCCTGTGAACAGGGGCGTCCTCTGCACAAAAGGATTTTATGTCCATAAGGCGCTCATGTACAAGGACAGGCCAAAGGGCGCTTATGTAAGAAAGGAATTGATTAATCCCAAAACAGGAAAGCCTGACCTGAAGGACTGCCCGAGGGTTCTTGAAGGGAAAAACACAAAAGATCCGCATGGGATAAAACCATCTGAGGTTGACCTGAAAGAGAATTTTGTTCTCATACCGTGGGAAGATGCCATAGAGTTTGTGGCTGATGCAGTGGAAAAGACAGTCAAAGAAAACGGCAAACACAGTGTTGCATATTACGGCAGCGGTCAGGCAGGAACGGAAGAGACCCACATTATGAATAAAACCCTCAAGGGCGGCGGCATGCTTGCAAATAACGCGGTAGAAGGGCAGCCGAGAATGTGTATGGCATCCGCAGTCGTGGGCTATCTTTATACATTTGGAAAAGACGAGCCTTACGGAAGCCTTGACGATATTGATGTTCCAGACCCTGATTTTGGCAAAACTGCCGATACATTCTTCCTGATAGGAAGTAACACAGCAGAAGGACATCCCATAATCTTCAACAGGATTGCAGCATTGAAGGCAAAAAAACCAAATGTAAAGGTAATCCTCGCTGACCCGAGAAAGACCCGTTCCGGAACAATTGCCGATTTATGGCTTCCGTTTGCAACAGGCAGGGACCTCGTGCTTCTCAACTCAATAGCGTATGTTATTACCCATGAGCTTGACGGCGCAAAGTATGATGTGGAGAAAGGCACAGTTGATGCAAAGTGGAAATACCTTGACAAGAAGTTCATTGAAAGACATGTAAGCTTTGGAATACACGAGGATGTGAAGAAGACATGGGTAAAGACCACATATGGCGGCACGAGGGACGCAGCCTGGGATTTGACATATTCAGCAGAGCCGAGAAAGACTTATCCAAACCTGAAAAACAAATATGCCTCAGAGGAAGATGTAATGAAAGACCTCTACAAGGGTTTTGCCGTATTCCTGAAGTTCCTTGAAGACTACAAACCTGAAAAGGTCTCCGATGCGATATTTGAGGGTGAATCCCCTCTCCTCTATGACAAAGCAACAAGGACATGGAAGAAGATTAGCGGGCCAGATGCAGTGAGGCTTGCTGCTAAATGGTATGCTGAAGGATACACACTGTCTGCATGGTGTATGGGCGTTAATCAGAAGCTTCAAGGAACATGGACAAACGCCTCTTTACACATGATCAACCTTATCACAGGACAGACAGTAAAACCCGGAAGGCATTCCTTCAGCTTTACAGGACAGCCCAATGCCTGCGGCGGAATCAGGGCGCCGGGAGCATTGTGCCATGCGCTTCCTTATGGAAGGCTTGTTGCTAATCCTCTGCACAGGGCAGCAGTTGAAGGTATATGGAAAGGCAGGGCTGAAGCTTATTTGAAGAAGAAAGGCATGTCAGCAGAAGCAATAAAAGCTGAACTTGATAAAATCAAGATCCACGACAAGCCCGGTCCCCATACAGTTGAGATGTTCAGAAGGCTTGGAGCAGGACAGATAAAGATAATGATAAACTCCACGGTTAACTCCGGGCAGAGCCTTCCATATTCATGGCCCTACAGGCTTGCAATGGCAGGCGCTCACAAAGGAGCGGCATGGCCGCTTACCGTAACCCTTGAGGCATTCCCGAATGCAACCACAATGGTTTCTGATGTGGTGCTCGGCGCATCCTCATGGTATGAAAAGGAATTCATATACGGAAACCTTGAGAGAAGGTATCAGATTGTCAAACAGGTCATTGAGCCTTATGGAGATACACTCCCTGACCACACCATCTTTGCATGTATCATGAGAAGGCTTGAGGAAAAGGGACTCGTCCCTAAAGGGCATGTCTCCATGTTCTGGCCGGCGGAATACGACGGCGCAGACTGGCTCAAAAAGACTATTGAGGCAGGCAAAACAAAGGACTGGAACAGAAAGTTCTCCACCAACATTTGGGAAGAACTCATGGCCCTCTCCAAGGGCACAGGCTATGACTTTAGCGGTATGAACAGGAAGATGCTCCTTGAGCAGAACCACGGCTACAGGATTCCCCTGCCCGCAGAGTATCACACCAATGCCGATGTAAAGAAGAGATACGACAAGTACGTCTCCAGCATACAATATGCCTATCCATATGACCCGCATATAGACGGTAAGACCGCCTTCTATATGAAGAATATGAAGGAGTTTAATCCGGTCTATGGCTCATGGCTTGAGAAAAACATCAATGACATGAAGAATGATGCGGAATACCACAGGGCGGAAAACCTTCCTTCCGGATGGTATGCAAGCTTCTACAACTCTAATGCCTTTATCAACGGCATGGTAGATATCAAGACTCCGGACGGAAAAACCAGAAAGGCTCCGGGCTGGGACGGCAGGGCTGTAGCATGGGCAAACCCATGGTGGGCATGCAAGTTCGACGGCAAACAGTTTGTAAGGCATAATACCGTTGAGGTTCTTGAGAGGGCCTTTAATCCCAGCAAGGTAAATGAGAATAGCGCACTACCCTTTGATGTGAAGGCAAAATACACTGTCAATGTTGTCGGAGATCCGAACAAGGACATGAATGCCCTGAAGAACATAGCATTAAGCCCTGCTGAATTCCATAACCTTAAGCATGAATACACAAAGGCTGACGGAAGCAAGCTTCTGATCATTGACACCACCGATTACAAATACGGCGCATGTACAGGCCGTGTTGTTGAGCACTGGCACTCAGGCTCCATGACCGCAAGGGTTCCTGAACTGACACGCGCAGTTCCCGGCGCTTATGTCGAGATCAACGAGATACTTGCTAAGAAGCTCAATATTAAGAATGGTGATTCGGTTATCGTTGAATCGCCGAGAGGTAAGATAGAGCTTCCGGCTAAGATACTTGATGTCCAGAAAGCGACCGGCGGTCCGAGACATGACTATGTCTTTATCCCGTGGTTTGACGAGTTCAAGCTCATCAACATGATAATGAGGGATGCCTTTGATCCGTTCAGCTTCCAGGCAGACTTCAAGATGTTTGCAGTAAAGATATACAAGGGAAAAACAAAGGGCAGACAGGCGGAGCCCGGAAAGATTGTTGTATAGCCGTAGTGTATGACATAATAAGGGGACACGGTTTTTGCGTGTCCCCTTTTATTTGTGTTTAACTCCGGGTGTGATAAAATACGTAGCTTTTGCTGACGGATAGCCGAGGCAATGCAAGATAGAACCGCAGGAGGTTTGATGTGAGATTTTCAGGGATTTTGGTGGGGTTGTTATTTGTTTTGTTTGGCAATACAGTTTATGCAGGAGAAGTACCCTCACCTGTAAATCAGGAGAAAGATCCTATAGAGGCAGTTGCCTGCGGGGTATATCTTGCAGGTGGAAATCCTGCTCCTGCGCCGGAAGATATTGGGCAGGCAAAGGTTGATAACTGGAAGAAGTTATATGAGACCGCTGAGGCTCTGCGCAAAGCAGGCAAACTTGCCTGCGCCCTTGAGACTTCTACAAAGGCATTGGAAACAGCAACGCAGGATTTCGGAGATGTTCATCTGAATGCCGCCCTTGCATATGCTTTGCAGGCGAGGATTTATATGGGATTACGGCAATACACAAAGGCGGACAAATTATTCAGGCAGGCAGAGACTGTGCTGATGAAAGCATTTGCCATAAAAGGGTTAGATCCTATGGCGCTGAACCGCGAGAGCATAAAATATCCCGGAGTTGCAGATATTTTAATTCATCGCGCAGAACTATATATTATCAGGGCCATGTTCAGAGAAGCGGAACTATCGCTTAAAGCGGTTATACAGATGCTTGAGTCGCATGGCAATCCATACGGCGCAGAGATGGCAGAAGCGCTGTATTTGTTTGCTGGGATGCACAGGACTATGAAGATGTTTGAAGAGGCAGAGCAGTATTATAAAAGAGCAATGCATATCATAGAGAATGCCGTTGGCATCGCGCATATTGATTATGTAAAGACATTGATTGGCATTGCCGCCAATTATCATACACAGAAGAAATATATAGAGAGCGAAATGTATTACAGAAAGGCGCTTGCAATTATTGATGAGATTAAGGGTCCTGCCAGCAAAGAGGCAAAACTAATCAGAGCGGCTCTGTCTGTACTTTACGAAGAACAGGGGCTGCATTATGACGCCATTCGTCTGAAGACAGCAGAAGAGTAAGCTTGATGGATAAAAACTCAACAGGAGACGGATTGATGCAATAGCTGATTTGTTTAGATAACTTCAATGGGTTATAATATAATATGTGGTTTTAATGGCCTGAAGAACAAAAAAATTAAACAGGAGGATGGATGAAAAAGTTTTTATTGTTTTTTGTTAGTCTTTTGCTTATAGCTTCATGCGCCAAAAAGGAAGGCGAGCAGCCAAAGAAGGCTGACCCCGGCAAGCAAACCGGGACAGCGCTGGTCAAACTGAATGAAATCGGCATAACCAAAGATGATATTGAGAAAGAGCTTCAGAGTATGCCGGAGGATGTACGGGAGGCATTTTTGCAGGATTCCAACCAGTTTATGCGTTTCCTCGAGGACATGGCAAACAAGGAAGCCCTGCACCAGGAGGCCGTAAAAAAAGGCATAGACAAGGACAGCGCCCTTCAGAAAAAGCTCGAATACTATAAAAAGATCACCATAATACAGATGCTTCTCGAAAAAGAGCTGTCGCAGAAGGTTAAGGTTTCCGACAGCGAGATAAAAGAGTATTACAAGAAGAATATGGGCGAGTTAGCATCTCCCGAACAAATCCGGTTGAGCCATATCATGACCAAATCCGAGGCGACTATAAAGAAGGCGCATGAGCGGATTAAAAAAGGTGAGGATTTTGCAAAGGTGGCAAAAGAGCTGTCTGAAGACAAACAGAGTGCAGCGCTCGGCGGCGATCTCGGCTCCTTCGAGGATGGCAAAATGCCGCCTGAGTTCAACAATGCCATCAGGGCATTGAAGAAGGGCGATGTAAGCCAGCCTGTCAAGACCGAATTCGGCTATCACATTATCAAGGTTACTGACAGGAAAAAAGGCAAAAATGTTGACATCAACAATATAAAGGAAGATATTAGAAGGGTTCTGCTGCAGGAGAAGCAGAAGGAGATATTAGACAAATATCTGCAGGATATAAAAAAGATGTACAAGGTTAAAATTAACAAGGCGGAAGTGGACAAATACCTTGCCTCAAAGGGCATAAAGGACAGCGGGAAAGATAAGGCAAAAGGCAGCGCTGCCCCTGAGAAAAAATAAAGCGCTGTAAGGGCTGTGCAGAATCATTTCACCAGAAGAGATTTTTTGAAGGCATCGCTGATAACAGGCAGCGCTGCTGTAATAGGCAGCCCTTTTTATCTTTTGGAAAGGAATGCTTACGCAGCTAAGGAAGAATTCGAGGGTCCTCTTCCGAATATAGAGGTCGGCGGCATTATAAGGCCGCCGGGCGCTTTGCCTGAAAAAGAGTTCAGGGCAAAGTGCATAAGCTGCGGCGTGTGCGTGAATGTATGCCATACGATGAAATACGACGCCATTGCAGTTGCCGGAATCAAAGACATAAGAAACTTCGGCACGCCGTATATCAAGGACATGAGGGATTTCCCTTGTGAACTGTGCATGGAGTGTCCCAAGCATTGTCCAACAGACGCTCTGAAAAACCTCAAAAAAGAGAAAGTTACAATGGGAATGGCGCTTATTGATTTCGGCCTCTGTTTTGGCTGGAACGGCGATGTCTGTCTTTCATGCAGCAAGGCATGTCCTATGGGCGCAAATATCTTTGATTTTTACAACGGCGAATGGGGCAACCAGCCGTATATAAATGAAAACTGCGTCGGCTGCGGCCTCTGTGTCAAATACTGCCCGCTCGGCGGTTCTGCTATAAAGGTGATTACCGAAAGACAGTATGAGAAAGTTAAAACGCCATATGTGGATGAGTTTAAGAGACTGCTTGCAATGTCCAACGAGGAGAGATACAACATTGTTTACGGACAGAATCTGCCCCAGATTATGGCAAAGGGGAGATTGGTAGAACGTGAATACCGTTAAAGACAGTCAGGAGTCAAGAGTTATGAGTTATGAGTTAAAAGATAAAGAGACACTAAACTCCGAACTCCGAACTCCGAACTCATTACTGAAGCTATCCAATCTCAGGCGTTTTGTGATGTTCAGCGTCCTAATATTCTTTTTGTTGCAGTTTTTTCGTGTAAAGGCGCTGGTTGGCGGACTCTCAGGTTCTCTGGCGAGATGGTTTGTAAAGCTCATTGATGTATTTGCTTATTTTGAGAGTCTGGCAGCATCAAAGGATTTTACAACTACAACCCTAATCGCAGTTGTTCCAATCATTGGCATTTATCTCATATTCGGCAGGGCATTCTGCGGCTGGGTATGCCCCATGGATTTCCTTTTTGAGATTGTGGACGGATTCAAAAACTGGTCAAAGGTAAAGGTCAAGGCATCACCAAAGATTGGTTATGGGATAGCAGCCGGACTGCTTGTTGTTTCAGGACTGTTAGGCATCCCGTTCTTTACAAACTATATCTCTCATCTCACAAACTTTTTTAGATTCATTACAGGCGGTGTTTTTCTTGCCCTTAATCTGCCGTTTGAGCCTTCGGTGCTTGTATATTCAGGCGGGGTTATAGTCTTTCTGCTTGTCTTTGAATACATATTCCCGAGGACATGGTGCAGGGTATTATGCCCTGTTGGAAAGACTTACGGATTGTTTAATAAGGTAAGTCTCCTTAAACTCAAATACTACCCGGGAGAGTGCGGCGAGTGCAACCTCTGTGATAGATTATGTTATATGAACGTGAAAATAGCCCGACACATTGACCAACCCGGACTCAGAGATATAAACTGCATCTACTGCGGCAGGTGTGCAGAGGGCTGTGAGACAAAAGGGAAACTGGTAAAGTTATCACTTAAATAACTGGCGGTTAGTTATAGATTTTTTAATTGATGGGTGAACTCAAAACTCATCACTCATAACTCAAATTACGGGGAGGTAATCCATGCTTGTAGCAAGCGGTTATATTGAGGCACATGACGAGGGACATGTGGAGGTAGTCGTAAACGACCTGAAGAAAAGGAAGATAGAGGTAACAGACCTCAAGGAGGAAAAGGTCGTTTTCCTTATAGAGCGGGACACCCCTGCCGAAATGAAGAAGGAGCTCGATACGCTCAAAGATGTGGAAGGCGCGCGCGGAGTCTATCTTTCTTATTACAGCCTCGAAGGGGCGGATGTGAACGCTTCCGAAGAAGGCGCAGGCGCTTCTTAGGTCTACTCCTAAACTCTGTATCCCATTCCTGAGACAGTAAGAATATATTCAGGGTTAGACGAGATGCGAATTGTCTCATCAAAAAGATAGAAGATTTACCACCATCTTTTCAAATGAATCTCTCTCAGCCTCGCCCAGTATCTTTTCCCTTATAACGCCTTTTCTGTCAAGGATAAAGGTGGTGGGCAACCTCACAACGCCGTATTGCTTCGCGGCAATAGAGTAGGTATCCAGAAGAACAGGATAAGATATCCTAAGATTCTTTACAAATGCCTCTGCCACATCCTTTGGCTGACCTACATTTACAGCAAGAATAATGACTCCTCTTTCTTTGTATTTATTATATACAATATCTATCGCTGGCATTCCCTCAGCGCAGTATGTTGTAGAGAACACATAAACTGTCCGGTTTAAGATTGGATAGCAAGGAGGAGCTATCCATGAAGAGGGCAGAGATACTGCAGGAGGTACGGAAGATGAGATTTGAAGAAGCATATGACGGATGGAATAGAGGGCGATTGACGCAGGAAGAGGCAGCAAGGCTGCTTGGTGTATGTGACAGGACGTTTCGGCGCTATCTGATTCGGTATGAGGAAGAAGGGATGCGGGGTCTTGCAGACAGGCGTCTGGGGCAGGTATCGCACCGCAGTGCGCCGGTTGACGAAGTCATTGCCTTAACTGATCTGTATAGTCGTAGATATAGGGGATTTACCGCCAAACATTTCTATAGTTGGTATCGCAGGGCACACAGTGGCATGAGGAGTTACACATGGGTAAAAAAGACACTTCAGTCCAAAGGGCTTGTACAGAAAGCTTCTCGAAAGGGAACTCACAGAAAGCAGCGGCCACGGGCTCCATATATCGGCATGATGCTGCATCAGGATGGTTCCCGTCATGAGTGGTGTCAATCCCATTGTTAGTTGAAATTCTGTAATGGCCCCTGTGCTGCATGTCAGGCAGCCACTGCCTCCTTTCTTTTTCCTTGTAAGATTTCTCTCTGCAATGCATTTTTCAGGTTCTTAAGATATCGGTATCCACATACACGGTTAAGCCTCGGCTCAATGTCCAGTAATGCAGTAGCCACCCAGCGCTGTTTTTGGTCACTGTTTTTCCAATAATCCACTTTGTCCGTTTTCTGTCCCACAAGTGCAAGCACTGATTCAATGATGTTTGTTGTCTTAAGGCTCCGCCTGAGTTCTCTGGGCAGCCCGAGCCTGAGAACAGTCAGGCTCTCTTCAAACCCCTCTTCCATGCTTGCAACCGCTGATTCATTTATCAGGCGCAGTTCCTTCTTGATACCCAGCAGCGCTGTCTTTGCTTTGTCGTAGTCTTCTTTCTCATAGGCAGCCTGAAGTTTCTTCCTGAACTCGCTCTGCATCTTCTTAGGCAGGTACTGTACAATGTTCTCTCTCTTGTGCCATTGGC
>JASEHP010000019.1 GCA_030018605.1 Thermodesulfovibrionales bacterium | reverse complement strand
ATTTTCGCTATGCTTTCTCATAATGTTAAATTCCAAATTAAGGAGAATTCTTTATGGTTGACTCCTTTAAATCTTCCCGTTTTTTTCATTTCTAATCTTATCCACATACTCCTTAAAAAATGCCGCTAATATTCCTGCAAATAATGATGTTGCAAACGCAACCATCACCTTTTGCCTTCTTCTATTATTTATCCTTTGATCCGGAACCCTTGGGGGGTCTATAACCTTGAAGGCAAGGTTTTCTTTCACCTCAGCCATTATTGACTGTTCTATCTGCTGGACAATTATGTTGTAAATCTTGTTTTTTATAAAGGGGTCCGCCGTATCATTAAGAAGAGACTCAAGGTGCTTCTTGTTTGTATCGGCAACCCGTTTTGCCTCGCTGCTCATGTGATTGTTAAGCTCGGTCAGCGTATAATTTAATATCTCGGCGGCCATCCGAGGGTCTTTAAATTGCATTGAAAGCTCAACAATATTGTCCTTTTGCTTAAAATTTACTTTCATGCTGCCTTGAAAAAACCGCAGGCCCGCCCAGACTCTTTCGTCCTCTGATTTTTTACTTAGAGAATCCTTTTCAAAAAATACATCAAGAAGTTTATGCCTTTTGATTATCATCTCGCGAAGAATGTTGCTGTTCAGTAGATTTACAATCTCTGTCACACCTGAGGGCGTGGGCGCCGATATGCCAATCTGGGCGGCAAGACCTGCCATTGGGAATGTGTCTCTCTGTTGCAATGCGGGAGTAATGACTGCCCTCGCCTCATAAACAGGCGCCGTAAGAAATGCCTTTACTACCGAAACTGCCAGGGCTACCGCAACAATAAGTATAATTAGCTTTTTATGTTTTTGTATGACCCTTAGATAATCAAGAAGATTAATTTCCTCAGAGAATTCTTCTTTCTGTTTCATCTAAACTCCTCTGGAATTTTATAATTAGTGCTTTTATTAGCGCTTTTAGATGTTACCCTAATTCTTGGTTAAACCGCAATAGTAACTTGCCGACCGAACCGGAAGGGGGAGCTACCTGACCTTGGAAACCTTATTCCCTGAATCAAGAATGACTATTGTGGGCTTAAACTTTTTTATGTCCTTATCTTCAAAATATCCGTAGCAGAATATTATTACCCTGTCGCCAACAGCGCCCTTTCTTGCCGTAGGCCCGTTCAGGCATATCACGCCTGAATTTTTTCTGCCGGGTATTACATAAGTTTCAAACCTCTCGCCGTTGTTGAGGTTGCTTATCATGACCTGCTCATAGGGAAGGATTCCGGCTTTCTTGAGTATATCCTCATCTATGGTGATGCTGCCCTCATACTCAAGATTTGCCTCCGTCACACTTGCCATGTGTATCTTCGCCCTGAGCATGCACCTCAGCATGATAACACCCCAAATTCAAAATTTAGAATAGAAGAAGTGTCAGTGATTAGTGCCTGTGTCAGTAAAAAACAGACACTGTTAACAGACACTGTCACTGTAATCTTGCACTTTGCCTTTTGCATTTTAAATTTATTCTATTATCCTTGGCACCCTGTAAAATTTATCAGTATGGTCAGGGGCATTCGCAAGCGCATCTTCCCTTGATATTGAATCTCTCTGAACATCGTCGCGCATTACATTGCTTAATGATACTACATGAGAAGTCGGTTCAACATCTTTTGTATCAAGTTCATTCAGCTTTTCCATATAACTCAGAATACCCTGAAGCTGCGCGCTAAAAGCCTCCCTTTCTTTCCCGGAAACTGACAGCCTCGCAAGTTTTGATATGTATTCAACAGATATTTTCATCTAAAAATCCCTCTCGTTGTCATGCTGGCTTGTCCGTTTGTCATTCTGGCTTGTCCAGAATCTTTCTTTAAGAGGGATCCCGAACAAGTCGGAATGACAGAAAAAAGCGGGAATGACATTTTTATCTCCCTTTGTCTCGATTTGTCGGCATAAATGTTTCATTCTATATCTTCTCAAGGTTTGCAAATCTGAGAGCCAGTCTCTTTACTCCTATAACCGGGAAATTTACCATGACTTTCTGTTCATCTCCATCCCCGTAACATTCCCTTATAACGCCTACGCCCCATTTGGGATGCTTCACCCTGCAGCCGACAACATACAACATCGGTTTTTTAAACTGAACAGTTTTCCTTACCGAGACTGTGAGAGGCTGGGGACTTGCCGATTTCTCTATGCGCTGGCAACACTGCTGTGGTATATCGGCAAGAAATCTCGACGGCTCCTGTTCCTGCACCTTTGTGTATAACCTTCTCCTTTTCGTGCCGGTAAGCCACAGCACATCCTTTGCCCGCGTCATGCCAACATAGAATAATCTCCGCTCCTCGGATATCTCATCTTCATTCTGAAGCGCCTTGAAATACGGCATTAGACCGTCTTCAAGCCCGACAACAAAAACAACAGGAAACTCCAGTCCTTTTGTGCTGTGCAGCGTCATAAGCAACACAGAATTCTCTGCATTAACATCATCCATAGCGGTCAAAAGCGCTGCCCTGTCACTAAAATCACCTATATCTTTTCGCTCTGCAGATGCAATGAGTTCATATATATTATGAGTTTTCTCCTCCTCCATAAAACCCATATATCCCGTTTTTTCAATTATCGCCTTCAGCATGTCAGCGGCTGATCTGTATTCATCAGAAGTGATATGCTCTATGATTTTGACAAATCCGTTGAGTTTCTCCCTCACAGACAAGGCAACGCTGTTTGCCTTTAATATTGTCTTAATCGCAGCAAATAGACCTAAAGATTTGTTTTTTGCTTCATGCTCCACCTTTGAAAGCGTTGCAGTGCCTATCCCTCTCGGAGGACAGTTTATTATCCGTCTGAGGCTTACATTGTCGTCAGGATTCACGGCAAGCCTCATATATGCAATAATATCCTTTATTTCCTTCCGATGATAGAAGCTTATTCCGCCCATAACACGATACGGAATCGTCTCGTCTTTGAGGGCATCCTCTATGGCCCTAGCCTGAAAATTTACCCTGTAAAGAACGGCAAAATCCTTATAGCGGCATTCGCCTTTCAGATAAAGCTCCTTAATCATCGCCGCTATATGCTTTGCCTCGTCTGCCTCCGTATTGAACCAGCAGTGATAGACCTTCTCGCCGCAGCCCCTCTCCGTCCATAACTTCTTTGCCTTTCTGTCCTGATTCCCTGCTATTACTGCGCCTGAGACATCAAGTATGTTCTGTGTTGAGCGATAGTTCTGTTCAAGCTTTATGACCTTTGCCCGTGGGAAATCCTTTTCAAAGTTAAGAATATTACTGACATCAGCGCCCCTGAATTTGTATATGCTCTGGTCGTCGTCGCCGACAACGCAGATATTGTCCCTTGCGGCGAGCAATTTTAACAGGCGGTATTGCGCATAGTTGGTATCCTGAAATTCGTCAACGAGAACATAATTAAATATAGTCCGGTATTTTTCAAGCAATGCAGGGTTCTCCTCAAAAAGCTTTACCGTAAGCATTATAAGGTCATCAAAATCCAGCGCATTGGACCTCTTGAGTTCATCCTGATATCTCACATATACCTTTGCGAGTTTTTCATCAAAACCGAAACCATCCGTCTTTGAAAGGAACCTGCTCGGGGTTACGAGTGAAGACTTCAAAGAACTTATCCTGGAAGCAACACCCTTATACATCGCCTCGTATATCCTGAACTCCTTCAGTATATGCCTTATAAGATTACAATGGTCATCAGCATCGTATATTAAAAAATTATTATTGCAGCCGAGCGCCTTTATCTCTTTTCTGAGTATCCTGTTGCACTGCGAATGGAATGTGCCTATCCATGAACCGTCCATATCCTTTCCGATAAGCATGGCTATTCTGCGCTTCATCTCATCGGAGGCCTTGTTTGTAAAAGTGACAGCAAATATTGAATGCGGAGAAACCTTGTTTGATTTTGTATGATATGCAAACTTATGAGTGATGACCCTTGTCTTGCCGCTGCCGGCGCCGGCAAGCACAAGAAGAGGACTTCCTTCATGGAGCACTGCTTCTCTCTGCTGGGGATTCAAGTCGTTCAATAAAATCTCTTTTGACATTGCAGCTCTTTCTTTAGACTAACAAATACAAACTATGTGTGTCCATACTGCTTCCAAAACGTATCTCACTCAACGGTTACACTTTTAGCAAGATTCCTGGGCTGGTCAACATCGCATCCCCTCAGCACTCCTATATGATACGCAAGAAGCTGCAGCGGAATTGCCATTAAAATTGCAGATAAAAAAGAATTAGTCTCAGGCACAGAGATGCAATAATCGGAACGGCTGCATACCTCTTTGTTGCCCTCGTCAGTTACTGTTATAATCCTGCCCCCCCTGCTTCTTACTTCTTCTATATTAGATAGAACCTTATCATAAAGTCTACCCCTTGGCACTAAAAATACAGACGGAAGAACCTCGTCAACAAGCGCTATCGGGCCATGTTTCATTTCTCCTGCAGGATAACCCTCAGCATGAATGTAAGATATTTCCTTGAGCTTAAGCGCGCCTTCAAGCGCAATGGGATAATTTATCCCCCTCCCCATATACAGAAAATCATCAGCCTTAAACAGTTCTTTTGCTGTGCGTTCAATTGCATCATCCGCTGCGATAACCTGCTCAACCAGCCCCGGCAGAAAAAGGAGATCCCTGAGCAATCCCATAGCTGAATCACTGTTTACAGTTCCCTTAAGCCTGCCGAGTCCTACTGCAAAGAGATAAAGCCCTACTATCTGTGTGGTGAATGCCTTTGTTGATGCAACGCCTATCTCAGGCCCTGAATGTGTATAGAACACAGCATCAGCCTCCCTTGATGCAGTGCTGCCGACAACATTGCATATACTCAGAGTCTTTGCCCCGAGCCTCTTGGCTTCTCTCTGGGCTGCAAGCGTATCTGCTGTTTCTCCTGACTGCGTTATAGCTACTAAAAGGCTGTCCTGCTCAATCACCAGGTTTCTGTATCTGAATTCTGATGCTATATCAACCTCTACAGAAACCCTTGCCAATTCCTCTATCATATATTTTCCGACAAGTGCGGCATGCCATGACGTGCCGCAGGCAGCAATAAAAATCTTTTGCACATTTCTAAGGTCTTCCTCTTTTATGCCAAACTCATCCATATTAACTTGACCGTTTTCAGGGTAAAACCTTCCTCTTAAAGTATCCGCAATCGCCCTTGGCTGTTCATATATCTCTTTAAGCATAAAATGTTTGTAACCGCCTTTCTCAGCCATGGCAGGGCTCCACGAGACAGATACAACTTCCTTTTGAACAGGCGCTCCGTCAAGGGTTGTCACGACCACGCCGTCGCCGGTCATTACAACCATCTCTCCATCATCGAGATATATCACATCCCTTGAATAACTGAGGAAAGCAGGCACATCAGACGCAAGGAAAAATTCTCCGTCGCCAAGGCCGACAACAAGCGGGCTGTCCTTTCGTGCACCAACGATCTTGCCGCGTTCTTTTTCATTTATCACTGCAAGCGCATATGCGCCCCTGACCTCTTTAAGCGCTTTTCTGACAGCATCTTCCAGAGGATAATCAGCAGCGTATTTTTCTATCAGATGGCATAGAACCTCCGTGTCGGTCTCTGAGGTAAATTTATAACCTTCATCTATAAGTTTCTTTTTAAGCGGCAGGTAATTTTCTATTATCCCGTTGTGCACAATTATTATCCCGCCTGACTTGTGAGGATGCGCATTTTCTTCTGAAGGCTTTCCATGAGTCGCCCATCTTGTATGTCCTATGGCAGTAGCGCTGAACGGTTTGTCAGAGTCTATAATCGCATACAAATCTTTAATCTTTCCGGTGCACTTTCTTATCTCCACGCCCCTCTCATTGAAAAATGCGACTCCTGCAGAATCATAGCCCCTGTATTCAAGGCGCTTGAGCCCTTCAAGTATTATTGAGACCGCATTCCTTTTGCCTGTATAACCTATTATCCCGCACATAATAAACTCCAGTGTCAGAGCTTTGACCCTTTGACCCTTTGACCCTTTGATACTTTTAACTTCTTAGCTGCCCATCCCTCTATGTTCTTCTGATCCGCCCTGCTGACTGAAAGAGACATTGGAGGAACGCACTTGGTAATCGTAGAGCCGGCGCCTATATACGCGCCTTTGCCAACTTTTACAGGCGCAATCAGCTGCGTATCGCTGCCTATAAAAGCGCCGTCTTCTATTGTTGTCCTGCTCTTCTTTTTCCCGTCATAATTACATGTTATAGTGCCTGCTCCGATATTGACGCCCTTTCCTATCGAGGCATCGCCGAGGTAACTGAGATGAGAAGCCTTGGTCCTGCCGCCTATTACAGATTTCTTTATCTCAACAAAATTCCCTATCTTTGCCTCAGAACCTATATCGCATCCGGGCCTGATATGAGCAAAAGGCCCAACCACTGCCTTAGCCCTTACAACAGAACCCTCAATCACAGTAGAGTCCTTCACTACAGCGCCGTCTTTGATAATGCTGTCAATAATGCGCACATTCGGATATATGGTGCATCCTCTGCCTATTTCAGTTCTGCCTTCAAGACAGACATCAGGATAAACAATTGTATTCTTTCCTATAACAACATTGCCTGAGATAAAAATTGAATCGTGGTCAAGAAATGTAACGCCTTTTTTAATCCATGCATCAGCCAGCCTTTCCCTGAATAATCTCCGCGCCTTTAACAGTTCGGATATTGTATTAACGCCCATAAGTTCGTCCTCTGAACCTATGCAGTAGGCATTTATCTTATGGCCAGTGTTTCTTGCGATGCCGATAATATCCGTGAGGTAATACTCGCCCTTTGCCGTATTCAGCGGGATATCTTTAAGCATCGGCAAAACACTGGATTCTATGGCGTACACTCCGCTGTTAACCTCATTGATCTTTTTTTGAGCCTCTGTCGCATCTTTATCCTCTATGATTGAATTAATGCGTCCCTTTCTATCCCTTAATATTCTCCCGTATGAGGCCGGACTTGCAGCGACAAATGAGATGAGAGAAATATCATTCTTAGCTCTTTGATGCAAGCCCAGAAGTTTTTTCAGCGTCTCTGATGTGATAAGCGGAACATCGCCGTTCAATACGAGTATTGTGCCTCTGAAATCTTTCAGCAATGTCTTTGTCTTTAAGAGCGCATCGCCTGTTCCATTGGGTTTTTTCTGTACTGCGAATAAAATATTCTCCGGCTTTATTGACTTTCTGATCTCTTTGAAGTGTTTCCCAACCACAGCAATGATTCTTAATGGCATTAGCTTCTCAGAGGAATCAATCACGCACTGAAGCATGGTTCTATCAAAAATCCTATGCAGAACTTTCGGCAGTGTAGAATTCATCCTCTCGCCGCGCCCTGCAGCAAGGATAACGACCGCAAGTTTCATTCTTTTGACTCCTCTATCCGGGATGGCGCTGCAATACCGCCTGAAAGTATTATCTTAATGCCGTCCTCTATCGGGATATCCGTATAGAAAACATCACACTCCCCCAGCAAAACTATCTCACCGAGATAAAGATTATTCGTAGGAACATACACTGCCCTGAGGCATGATTCCTTACCGGTTCTGGATGCTTTTATCGTACACTCTTTGGTCAGGAAGCCAAATGCATAGGCGCCGGGCCTTGGATACTCAACTACCACAAATTTTTTGAATGAACTTTTGTTTTCAGGCGAAAATGCGTCAACAAGCTGCTTTATTGCCGCATAAATGCCCTTGAATACAGGTATTCTTACAACAGCCTTTTCAAAAAACTCTATTAACTTTTTACCGAAGACATTTGTTGATATTATTCCGATAAGAAATATCAAAAATACCGCAGAAATAAACCCGAGGCCATGTACATTGTAGCCCAGCATTTTGTTGTAAAGGGGGCCCAATATGCCGTCAACAAACTCAAAAAACCATACGATAACTAAAACAGTGATTACCGCAGGGATTGAGACAACCAGTCCGGCAAGAAATTTTCTTTTAATGGTCGCACGAATAGACGTTACCATGTCGTTGTTTATAATAACGCCACAGACATTGATATTGCAAGAGTGTCATATCTCCCAATTCCAGATTTAGACTCTTTAACGTCCTATCTTGCCTGTCATTGCGAGCACCTGAAAGGTGCGTGGCAATCTTATCGTCAAAGGCGAGATTGCTTCGCTTCACTCGCAATGACGATTTTCTAAATCGGGATTTGGTTATCTCATTAATCCCGTATCACTTTCCGATTTTCTCCGCTGCTTCGTCAGGAATATCAAAATTTGCATATACATTCTGGACATCGTCATGGTCTTCAAGAACATCCATAAGCCTTATCATCTGCTCTGCGGCCTTTCCGTCCAGCGCTACATAATTTTTTGGAAGCATGGTTATTTCAGCAGACTCAACGGGAATATTTGCCTTCTCAATAGCAGCCTTAACATTATTGAAGTCTTCCGGTGTGGTTACTATCTCAAAGTTTCCTTCCTCATGGTCATTTCTCATATCCTCAGCCCCTGCATCAAGGGCAGCAGACATTACAGAGTCTTCAGCTGCCTTCGCCTTACTAACCAGAATATAACCCTTTTTATCGAATATCCATGAAACACATCCTGTTTCGCCAAGGCTTCCGCCGTGTTTTGCCATCATATGTCTTATTTCAGGGACGGTTCTGTTTTTGTTATCAGTCATGACCTCAATCATTAAGGCAACGCCGGAAGGTCCGTACCCTTCATACATAATTTCCTCATATGTAACTCCGGGAAGTTCGCCCGTGCCTTTCATGATTGCCCTTTTAATATTTTCGTGGGGCATATTGACTTCTTTTGCCTTTTCTATTGCAGTGCGCAGCCTCGGATTGCCGTCAGGGTCACCGCCTCCGAACCTTGCCGCAACCGATATCTCCTTGACAATCTTAGTAAATGCCATGCCCCTTTTTGCGTCCGTATGAGCCTTTTTATGTTTTATCTGAGACCATTTGGAATGTCCTGACATTATAATCCTCCGGTACTTTAATATTTTATGTTTAATGTTTTATTCTTCTATGCGATACTCTTTTATCTTTGTTAAAAGCGTTTTGTAACTCACTTGCAGGATTTCTGCCGCCCTGCTTTTATTTCCCTTTGTCTCTTTCAGCGCCTTAATTATCCTCTGAGTTTCAGCAATCCGCAATGCCTCTTTAGCGGTGTCTTCAAGCGCTCCTTCCATAGGGAAATTCTTCAGATGCGCTTCGAATGATAAAGGACTCAACGATACATGTTCCGGCATTATCATTTTCCCGTCGCATAATATTATTGCCCTCTCGATCGTATTTTCAATCTCTCTTACATTCCCCTTCCACGGATATTTAACCATCATACCAAGCGCCTCTGGTGAAATGCCCTTCAAAGGCGTCTTGAGTTCAGCGCAGTATTTATTAAGAAAAAACTCAGCAAGCATCGGAATATCCTCAGCCCTTTCCCTGAGCAGTGGAATCCTTACCGGGAACACGTTCAGCCTGTAGTAAAGGTCTTCCCTGAATGCCTTTTCTGAAACAGCCTTTTCAATATCCCTGTTGCTTGCAGCGATAACCCTTACATCTATCTTTATCGCCTTCAGTCCTCCTATCCTTTCTATCTCCCCTTCCTGAAGCGCCCTTAGCAGCTTGGCCTGAAGCGCGGTATCCATCTCGCCTATCTCATCAAGAAATATAGTGCCTTTATCGGCCAGTTCAAATTTGCCGATTTTTTTGAAATCAGCGCCTGTAAAAGCTCCCTTTTCATGCCCAAAAAGTTCCGACTCCAATAGTTCCCTCGGTATAGCAGCGCAGTTTATAGGGACAAACGGATACTCTTTCCTTGGACTGAGATAATGAATTGCCCTTGCGAACAATTCCTTGCCTGTACCGCTTTCACCGAGAATCAGCACAGTGGTCTTGCTCGGCGCAACCTTCTGTATCTGCTGGGCAACTTCTGATATTTTTTCGCTTTTGCCTATTATCCTCGGCAGTCCGAGCTGTGATGAAAACTCCTCTTTCATAAGCATATTCTCTGTCATCAGTCTTTGAGTCTCAAGCGCCCTCTTCATAATCACAAGAAGATGGTCGGTATCAAAGGGCTTTGTAATAAAATCAGATGCGCCTTCTTTAATTGCAAGCACAGCGGTCTCGACAGACCCAAAGGCAGTCATTACAATTACCGGCATTAAAGGATTCTCTTCCTTTGCGGCCATTAATACATCTATGCCGTTTTTTCTGGGAAGTTTCAAATCAGTAAGGACAAGGTCAATCCTGTTTTCTTTTATTTTTTTTATGCCTTCCAGCCCGTCTTTTGCTGTAATAGTCCTGTAGCCCTCAGTTCTGAGGGTCTCCTTAAGCATATCTGACATTGATTCTCTGTCTTCAACTATAAGAATAGTATCCATGGGGAATTTTATATAGTATCACATCTTTGCATTCGCAAGGGCATCCTTGCACATGCAGTTTCTTGCATGAGGTATGCTGACAAATGTCCTTTCTAAAAGAGTCTTCACCGCTTCTGCGGATTCTGCCATTGTTTTTACAACCTCGGTTGTGGTAAGCCTGTTACTTGAAATTCCCGCAGCATAATTTGTGACAACACCTATCCCGGAAAAACATATCGCAAGCTCTCTCGCCAAAGACGCCTCCGGCATGCCTGTCATTCCAACCACATCAGCGCCAAGCAATGAGAATGCCCTTATCTCTGCAGCAGTCTCGAGCCTCGGACCGTTTACGCATATATAAGCGGCATCCTCCTTAAGCGCAATGCCTGCATTTTTACCTGCCGTGAGTATCGCTGCTCGCAGCTCAGGACAATATGGCTCGGTAAAGTCCACATGCACGATTTCTTCTTCATCATAAAATGTTGATGCCCTGCCCTCTGTCATGTCAATAATCTGATTAAGAATGACAATCGAGCCCGGTTTAAGCTTGGGATTTATTCCCCCGACCGCATTCACGGAGATAATCCTTTCTGCCCCGAGTTCTTTGAAACCCCGGATATTTGCCCTATAGTTAATCTTATGCGGAGCAATATGGTGCGGAGAACCATGCCTTGGAAGAAATGCGACTTCTATCCCTGATATCTCGCCAATCCTGTAAGAATCGGAAGGGGCTCCAAAAGGAGTTGAGATTCTTTTATTCTCCTTTATGACAACCCCATCAATTTCGTAAACCCCGCTCCCGCCTATAACGCCTATCATCAACATTCTCCTTCAGATTGGTAGATTTCATCGTCTAAGTGCGCTGTTATTATTCTTCTGATATCGTCAATGGTTATCATATGCTGAAATCCTTTGTCTAATTTTAGCATATTGGATTTTTTTTATTAAATGCCCTTCAGGGTCTTTCCTGAGTAGCATCTATGCATTACTTTGCCGAACTGAAGGACAGGAACGCGGGCTGCTGTGTTTTTTGCAGAGAAGGCGCTGAATAGATTTAAGAAAAAACTGTTTTGATGTATTTATGCTATAATCCAGATAAAGAAAGGAGCTTCTTGTATGCCTTTAGCAAAGAGAAAAACAGAGACGGTAACTTTTCCCATCAGCGTCTTCGAGACAGCAGACAGAATTGAAGACCTTGAAGACTGGCTCTTATCTAAAAGGCATGAATTTATGAGAAAGATGCGTAAAGCCAGAAGGGATGATATTCAGGGAAAAGGCAAGGACTGGAAATTTCTTAAAAAAGAGTTACGTATAAAGTAACTCTCCTTCCCGATGCCGAGGAATCTTTCCTGAATCTTGATAAGCCTGTTCAAAAAAGAATTTCACAAAAAATTGATTGGCTTTCAGAAAATGCCGATAAAATCATCCATCACCTGTTAACATCATTGCCCTCAGACCTTCAAGGTCTCTGCCGAATCAGAGTCGGAGACTACCGCATACTTTACTGGGTTTATAATGATGCACGGCATATCAAAATTTATGAGATTGAGCACAGAAGCAAAGACTATCGGTCGGTAAAAAAATAGCATATCTTCGAAGCCTTCTCTGCGCTGGAAGTTTCTATGGGTGTCTGCGAAATACTTTGCCGAAATGAAGGACAGGAACTCAGGCTATTGTATTTTTTGCAGAGATAGGTGATGAATGATTTATTTTATTGAGACCTACTCATTTCAGCGGATAGCCTATCAATCCAGTATCTTGGTTTTCTGTGAAGGTGAGCAACAGCTATGACAACAATTGTGTCCGAATCAATTCCATAAATAATTCCGTAAGGGAACCGGGTAAGCAGGCAGCGCCTGAGATCGGATTCTATCTCAGCACATGAAAGCGGAAATGCTGCAATTCTTCTGATAGTGCGGTCAAGGTCATCAACAAATCGTGTTCCTAAATCTTGCGATTGGGAATCATACCACTCAACCGCGTCATCAACCTCAAGTCGGGCGAGCTTTAGAAAGCGGACTTTCATCTATAGCTATGCTTTTTCATTACCTGTTCATAAGAAACAGTTCCTATCTTACCTGACTTATACGCTTTCCAACGGTTCCTTGCTTCCTCAGCCCATACGCGGTCAATTTCAGGATCCGGTTTATCGAGTTGAGTCAGGATTGAATCAACGAGATCAAGCTTTGTGCTATCCGGCAAAGCCCGAATCTTTGCTTCAAGCTCTTTATGTTTCGTTGCCATTTCTCTCTCCTTTCAACCGTAAGTAATTATACCATATTAGCAGGGTTTCTCTTGTTATGTGTGCAAGTCTTTAAATATCCTTCCACAATCGCGCTTGAACTATTGCCATGAACGCAGGCTGTTGGATGATTTAAGTATGGTGTCCCCTGAATACCCATGCTGAATACCCATGAAATCAATTTGTTTTTTTTGCAAGATAATGTATGCGCTCAAGCATTCCCCGTCCTGCATGAAAAACTGCGCCTTCCGGCTGAAATCCGGATAAGCCCTGAGCTATTAAATCTGCATTCACAAATTCGGTTACCTTCAACGTCCCCTTTAGCAAAGAGGGAGCAGTTGTTGATTTGCCAGCGCCGTTCGGACCAGCGATGACTATAAGATTCTGGCGCTGAATTTTCATAAAGTTTTATCCCTTCTCCTCCACAATCTCAATCTCCTGCCCTCTGCGCGAGGGATGATGGGGATATTTTTTCTTAAAGCTACAAAACCGGCGCCGTCCCTATTTATTCATTAATGGTCTTTTGGCAATTAATGCAATATGCTCTACCGCCAAATCTCGATTTATTATTCCAACAGAACGATGCGACTTTTTCGGAGATTGTTGTTTTACATTTACAACAGAAAAATTTCTTTGGCTCTTGCGCCTCAGTAGTGGGCGAGGCAATTTGTTTCTCCATTAGTTTATCTTCAATTCCAAAGCGTTTTCGGTAATCTATTTTTATAGGCTTGTGAAGAGTTGCCAATCTCTGTGCCGCCGCTTTTACTGTCTCAAATGAAGTTATCTTGCTTGCTGTAGCAAATACAGATAGCGCAGCCATATTGTCAACGTATTTATCAATCGTGGTAAAAAGTGTGTCGGCCTTTATTACCATAGAGGTATCAAACCTGTCTTTTGATGGTCGTATTACACGTGATTTAGGTGATACCATGATATAGTTTCTGAAGTTTGGCGTCATTGTGATTCCGAGCCGTTTTGGCATGATGTCATATTGCTGAAAAGCGCTTTCAAGTACAATAATGTGCCGTTTATTCTGTTCAATAGGCGACTCTATTGAGAAGTATTTATTACTGTAGTTAACCAGAAATTCGCCTGTCTCCGTAATCTTCACACCATAGGAAAAGTTTTTGCTCTAAGACGTAGACATCGAAAACACGGTTGATAAGCAAATGATCAATCTGTGCGACCCTGTTTCGGCATTCAAGCCGCAGATCGTGAATAACTGCCCACCTACTGGATGAAGCAAGCTCAAAGTCTATGAAGTATGCGGAATCATTCTCTCCTTTATCTCCAGATTGCACAAACCGCAATTCCCGCTCTATAAGGAAACGCTTGCTTTCGGGAAGAGGTAAGGATAATAACGAAGTAAGTTCCTTAATTTCTGCCTCTTTTGGATCTCTTTTCTTGATGATCATTGCTTTGACCTTTGTACCTGTTTCCTTTTTCTTCTGCGGCGTTTGGGTGCTTCAGGCGTGGGCAAGAGGCTCGTATACTTATGATATAGCTCAAACAAAAAAGCTATCCTTTCGGCATCAGAGGCAAAGTTCTTTTTCTCATAAGCCGTATCAACTGCCTTATCCAACGCCTGATGGGCTTTCCGCAAATCCGGCGGCATAGCGATAGGATCGTACAAGTCGGCAAGCGATGCCTCGGAATGCGCGGTGCGCGCGTCCAGCACGGCTTGCGCTGCCTTCTTGATAGACGCTATTTCTTTCGTCGATGGGTCTCGCGGCCACGGGAAGTTGTTGTAGACGATTTGACCGGAATAACGGTAATCACTTTTGAGTCGCCCCGCAACATACTTTACCCAAGCCATATGCATTGAAGATGAAAGCATACCGAAATGAAACAATGTTGCATTAGGAATAATGTGGTTGGCGTTTGTCGAGATTATGTCATGGGACATAATCCCAATTGGGATGAATTCACGCCTTTCCGATGAAGTGCTTGGAATCAGCAAGTAATGACCTTTCGATGGTTGTCGTATTTCGCCAAACAAAGAAGGTGTTACTGCAAGTTCTCTTGTAGTTACACGACTGCTTTCCAGTCGGTGTTGACGGACTGCTTCAACGCGCGCACGAACTGAGGGCATGGCTCTTAGTTCTTCCGGTGAAATATTTGGCAGCCACAGACACCAACGCTCTAAATTATTAATAAACTCTTCGCTTCCCACCAAACGGCGAAGCCATTTTTTTATTTTTGGTTCACGCTGGATGAGTTCAGCTTTTTCTTCCGGAGAAAGTAATAGGTTTCCATCATCATTAGGCATACTGCCAAAAACGATTTCTGGAACTGAACATATTGGATTTCTGTGTGAGAGAAGCACTACGTCCGGTGCATCAACAAGATAAGGATTGATATTACTTGCTGATAACGCATGTGGCTCGCCATCCGGGTCTGAATAATCAAAAATAGTTTTACGGTCGGTGTCATGCAAAGCAAAACCAATAATAACGCAATGGACTGCTGCTTTTCCTCGTGCCTCGTTACTCCAGCGAAATGTGCGGTGGGCGAAATGGATTTTTACGCCTTGTCGCAACAACTCAGGCCAGAGCACTCCGACCTGTTCTCCCTGCGTAATAGAGTTCGTTGAGACAAAGGCTATCTTTACCCGCTCTCGCGGCGGTTTAGGCATATCAGAAAGATTATCAAGCAAACTCGCTGTTCTTTCATCGGCTCTGAGATAGCGCACTGCCTTGATATACCATGCCGTAACATAATCAAGCACGCCGGCGCCTTTAACTCTTGCAAAGACGCGCTCCATGTCGGTTTTCTGTTCTGCATTTTGATATTGCTTGCCCACAAATGGCGGGTTGCCGAGGATATAGTCAACATCATAAACAGAGATAACGTCATTCCAGTTCATTTGCAGAGCATTGCCGCAGTGAATTGCCGCTGCGTGTATGAGAGGAAGGCGGCGGAAGTACTGGCCAAATTCCTCGGAAACAAGCATATTCATCTGATGATCTGTGAGCCATAAAGCAACCTGGGCAATTTGGGATGGAAACTCCTCTATCTCAATACCGTAGAATTGGTCAACATCAACCTGCACAAGCTGAAAGATATCAATATGTCTCTGCCCTTGTTCCATTTTCCGTGCAGCGCGCAGGATTTCAATCTCAAGCAGGCGCAGTTCCCGATAAGCTATGACGAGGAAATTTCCACACCCGCATGCAGGATCGAGAAATTTCAGGTGCGAAAGTTTCTTGTGCAACGCAAAAAGCTTATTTGTGCTGTGCTTCGCTGATTCGAACTCTGCCCATAGGTCAT
This sequence comes from Thermodesulfovibrionales bacterium, assembly GCA_030018605.1. Taxonomy (GTDB): domain Bacteria; phylum Nitrospirota; class Thermodesulfovibrionia; order Thermodesulfovibrionales; family UBA1546; genus UBA1546. Next base: position 1,855 of record JASEHP010000019.1, on the reverse strand, counting down.
CAAGAAAGAGCGGCTTGATAAGCTTAAGAATGTTTTCTTCACTTGTGTAGTGAGCGCCGAGATTCCGTCTTCGAGCAGAGCCTTCCTCATCCATGACGCACTGAAACAGTGCGCCGAAGATGGCGGGCGATATACGTCCCCAATCAAGGCCGCAACAATCAAGAAGCAGTTCACGCATTTTGCTGTCACAGGACGGAATCGGCAGCGTCTCTTCAAAAAGTCTTCCATTTACATATGGAAAAGGGTTAAACATTTCATCGAGGTTTTTCTGGCGCCGTTCAGCAGGCGTGTTAAGAATCTGGAAAAGAAGAGAGAGTTGAGGCCCAAGGTCGGAGCCATCTTCACGGGTGTAATTTTCCAGAAAATCACGAAATGAGCCGCGAGGCTCAAAGAGTGTAGTATCCTCTGCGAAGAGACAGAACAGCAGCCGCACCAGCATCACTTCAAGGGCATGGCCTTTATATCCAGCTTCGCGCAAGCGGTCATGGAGCTTGCCCATGCGTTCTGCAGCCTTAATGTTTACGGGGTCTTGTGCAGCAATGCGCTGTGTTGTATATCCCGCAATGAACCCGAACAGTTTGATGTGGCGGTACAGGTCTTTTAGCGGGAACTCGGTCTGTGTGTTTGTATCGAGGTCGTAAAGTCGAATTCGCGCAAAGTCAGAGACGATAACATAGCGGGGAAGATCGCGCTCAGGCAGACCTGCGAAGTAATCGAGCGCCTGTTTGTAAGCGGAATCGAGATTTTGTCCCAGAGACTTGTGCTCGGCAATCAGTATCCCGCGCCAGAAGAGATCGATAAACCCGCCCTTGACTGGTTGTTTATAAAAAAGAGGCAGCTTCTTGACAGGCTCTTCAAAGGTAGCGATTCGCCGGCGTGAAATACCAAAGACATCAAAGAATTCATTCCAGAAAGTTTGCGCTTCTGCGCGCTCTGCCTTTGCGCCCGCCCACTCGCGCGAGAAGGCAAGGGCACGGTCTTTTATTTCATTCAGCGATAAGGGCATCTCTATTTCATTCCCAATTTTCCTCTCAATATTACCCCACGCAAGTGTTAAAGCGCAATAGAGCAGTCGCCCCGGCGACTCTACGCTGTGCTACGAAAAGCGGGAAGGTGTGAAAGCGCGAAAGAAAGGGAAGTTAGCAAGCCGCAAATCTAACGAGGTCTCTTACGCCCTGAGGCCCCGTATCTCGCCCTGCTCTCCCTAACCTCAAATCCAATTTTCCTCTTCTTCGGCTCAGGCGGAGTCATGAGCTGGCGGATTGCATCGAAGACAATCTTGAACTGTGAGTCATATTTCTTTTCAAGATCATCAAGTCTCTTAGCAAGGTCTTTATGCGAGGCGATCATTTCTCGCAGTTTTACGAATGCCCGCATTATGGCAATGTTGACCTGAACTGCTCGCTCACTTTTGAGAACGCTTGAAAGCATGGCAATCCCCTGCTCTGTAAAGGCATACGGGTTAGCACGGCGAATACCACCCCAACTTGAAGTCACAATTTGTGACTTCAAGTTTACAAACTCTTGATTTGAAAGCTGAAACATGAAATCTGCGGGGAACCGTTCGATGTTTCTCTTAACTGCCTGTATCAGGACTTTTGGCGCAACACCGTATAGCTCAGCAAGGTCGGCGCTGAGCATGACCTTATGACCGCGTATCAGATAGATTTTTCTTTCAATCATTTCGACCGGAATCAGTGTTTCCATTATGCCTCCCCAGATTTCCCCTCAATCATACCCCTTCAATCGCGGGAATTTCAAGAGAGAAAAGGATGATGAAAGGGCGCCAGCATTATGACAGCGTGTCAAATCATTTAACATGGTAACCGAAGCTTCTTCTGTTGAATCATGAAAA
>JASEHP010000199.1 GCA_030018605.1 Thermodesulfovibrionales bacterium | reverse complement strand
GGCCGATGATACTTTGACCGCGAGGTCATGGGAAAGTAGGTTGCTGCCAGATTAAAAGAAAGCCCGGATTAACCTTCGGGCTTTTTTATTTTCTTCCCTTAGAGCCGCACTTTTCGCAATAGCCTTTCATCTCAAGGGTGTGGCTGACGCATCTGAAGTTCTCTTTTTTACAGAGACTCTCCTGCAGCTTCTCAAGCTTCTCTGAAAAAAGCTGTATCACCTTCCCGCATCTCAGGCATATAAGATGGTCGTGATGTTTGTGGCCAAAGGTATGCTCGTAATGTGCGTGCTTATCAATCCGTTCCACCTGCTCCACAAGCCCGCATTCAAGAAGAAGCTGAAGCGTTCTGTAAACAGAAGCCCTTGACGCCTTCGCTTCCTTTTCCCGTATTTTGGAAAAAAGGTCTTCCGGATCAAAATGGCCGTGATTGGAAAATACCTCGCTTAGAATAGCTGCGCGCTCTTTTGTGAACTTGCACCCTTTTTTCTCAAGAAATTCTCTGAAAATCTTCTTTTCCATCTGTTTCATTGCTCAGAAAGTTACGTTAAATACCTTTAATATCCAGTTAAGCAAGCCTCCGCCAAGAAACGCGAACGGAAAAACAACTGCGACAATACCGAGTGCGGTCTTCATCCCGCGTTCTTTTACAATCATAAAGAAATTAGCAAGGCACGGAATAAAGAGTGTAATGGTAACAAGGCTCACAACAGACTGAACAGGCGTGAGCATTCCCTTTTCAGCCATTGCGAAAAGTCCTGCGGCGCCGTAATCCCTTCTAAGAAAACCAAGGATAAACGATTCCGTTGCCTTTTCAGGCAGGCCTAAAAGATTTACAACTATGGGAGAAGCTATTGTCTCAAGCACGGTCAGCAGATTAAGTTTATGTAGAACAAAAAGTATTAATGTCCCGAGTATGAAAAGCGGGACTGCCTCTTTTAAATACCATTCTATTCTTCCTGCTGTCTTTACGAGTATGTTCGTAACATTCGGCCTTCTTATCGGAGGTATTTCAAGAAAGAATTCTGTCTTTTCTCCTCTTATAACCTTTGACGCAAGGCATCCTGAAATAAGAAGCGTCAATAAAACAGCCCCTGACCATACAAGCGTTGCCTTAAAAGACAAAGCTCCGAGCATTCCGAGTATCACTCCAAGCTGGGCCGAACAGGGAACTGCAAGCGCAAGAAGAAATGTTATTATCAGCCGTTCTCTTTTTGTTTCAAGGATTCTTGACGTCATAACAGCCATAGTGCCGCAGCCAAGCCCCAAGACCATCGGAAGCACGGCCTTTCCGTTAAGCCCCATGAGGTTGAAAATCCTGTTGCTCATTATCGCAAGCCTCGGCAGGTAACCGCTGTCTTCAAAGATTGCAAAGGCAATGAAAAAAGTAGCAGTAATAGGAAGGATTATTGCTATGGCATAGGTGAGGGCAACCGTTATCAGCCCGTATTCTCCTACAAGCAAATCCTGAATAAGCTGCACCGGAGCTATCGCCTGAACAACTTTTACTGCCATCGGATTAAGGTATTTGCCGAATATCGTATCTTCAAAAAAATTAACAAGAGTCCCCGCGCCCAAAACACCCACGAATTGATAGAGCCCGTAAAGCACGGCAAGGAGCAGAGGAATGCCCCACAATGGATGCATGCTTATCCTGCCGATAAATGATAACAGCCTGCCTCCTTCAGCAGGTATTTTTTTAAGGACTTTATCCGCAATCTCCTCCGCAATATCAAGGCGCCGCTTGTTTATTAAAAGGCTCAAAGGCTCCTTTGCCTTTAACTGGCATTCATCTCTGAGCGCCTCTATCTCTTTTATGACCCCTGCCTTAAGATTTACTATCAGCCATTTTTTAAGGCTTTCGTCGCCTGAAAGTATCATTATGGATAATGCTCTTTTTGAGATGCTGATCTGGGGCAACAATGACGATATCTTTTCAATGTATTCTTCTATCACATCTTCGTATCTGACCTTAGCGCTGGGTTTTACGGCGTGCGGTATAGCGGATTTAATCTCCTCCAGACCTTTTCTCTGAGGCGCGATGGCGGTTATCACCTCAGCGCCTATCAGCGTTTTAAGGTTATTAATATCTACGATTATTCCCCTGTCCCTTGCCTCATCCTCCATATTAAGGACGAGAATTGCCGGCAGTTCCATCTCTGCTATCTGCAGGGTTATAAGCAGGGAGCGTTTTAAATTCTTTGTGTCTGCAACCTGCACTACGGCTAACGGCTCTTCCTGCAAAAAAATATCCCGCGTAACCTTTTCATCCTCGCTCATCGGAACAAGGCTGTTTACTCCGGGAGTATCAACGACAAGATAGTTTTTATTGTTAATTGCCATGTCTCCGTAGGAAACTTCCACTGTGGTGCCCGGATAATTTGATACAGTCACATATTTATTTGTGAGGAGTCCGAATATCACGCTCTTGCCGACATTCGGGTTCCCTACAAGAACAACCTTATTTCCTGCTCGCATAATCCCTCAGCTTTCTTTTTTATGTTGAGATTGATTCTCAATTACAATTATACTTTACCTGCGCCGGTTTTGTCAAAAGCCTGTATAAGTTCCATACAAATGCGACATACCTCCTTTTTTGATGAGATAGTCAAC
>JASEHP010000198.1 GCA_030018605.1 Thermodesulfovibrionales bacterium | reverse complement strand
TTTCATGATTCAACAGAAGAAGCTTCGGTTACCATGTTAAATGATTTGACACGTCATCAAAATACTCAGAGACCGTTTGTACCTGAAGGAGCGGGATATTTCTTCTTCTAATCTTTCGTACAGATAACGTCTGTTGAGCAGCCCTGTGAGCGGATCAGTTATCGCCAGAGTCCGCAGTTCTTCTGTCTGTTTGCAAAATACATTCCTCTCCATGACAATGGCAGCGTGAGTTGCAAAACTCTGGATAAGTCCAAGATCCTCCTCATTGAAGACTTCTCCTGAAGTCTTATCCGAAAGATTCAGCACTCCAATGATTCTCTCTCCTATCTTAAGAGGCACGCTGACGAACGAACGGGTCTTGTACCTGAGCCTGTTTTTCTGCATGAACATCGGGTCGTTTTCAACATCTTTCACAAGGAGCGGTTCACCCTGTTCAGCCACTTTCCATGCAATGCCATCGCCTTTCTGAATTACTGTCTGCCCAGGCACATAACAGTCACCGCTCTTGTTTGCCTTGAGCAGCAATGTGTCTGCCTTATGGTAGATCAGCATTAGCGAACCCTGCTCAGCCATAAGCAATTCGGCTGACTTGTCAAGGATTGTTTGAAAAAGGGCTTCATAATTCTTGATTGTGTTTATGCTCTCTGACATGTTTGATATGGCAGCAAATCTGTCAAGTCTGCGGTTCAGTTCAGAGCGCAGCTTCTGATTTTCCATCTGCATTGCAACCTGTTTGCAAAAGCCGCTGATGATGTCTGCATCACTTTCCCCCAGATAAGTGTCAAAAATGCCAAGGATGCCTTCCAGTTTCTGATTAACCATCAATGGGAAGAGAGCGAATGTTCTGACTCCTTTAAAGAAGCCATTCCGGGCAGTCATAACAGTATCCGCAGACGAAATGCTGGGCCTGCCCTTGAGAAATTCATTCACGATTACATCCTGCTCGCTTATCCGGAATGTATCAGGGGTTCCGATTCCTTCCCTCTGAAGGCTGAACTTGTTCCTGTAACCTCCACGTTGACCTTCAGACACGAAAAAAGCAATATGCTTAATATTCAGCAGCGTATAGAGACTGGCAATGAGTTTTTTTAAAATAGTGTCCTGTTGTTGTTCTTTACCAGTGATCCACATGCCGAGCATGTCCTTTGCCATGTCAATGCGTCTCTTTAGTATTATTGTCTCTTCAGTGCTTTTTAGGAGATAATTGATTGAGATGTCCACAAGCTGACAGGCGTTCCGTGCATGATCACTCGTGGTGAATTTGATTGGTCCGGTAATTGTCAGCGTCTCAGGATTCACAGAATCAATCTGTTTTGTAAAAGCGCGGAAATCATCATAATCGGAAAAAGAACCATGGCCTACAATGACTGCCTTCTCTTCGAAGTACTCTACAGGAAGCGCAAAGCTCAATAACACTTATAAATTCTTGAGATCTCATTGTTCACCGCTTCCATCACAGCGTTCCGGCAGTAGGAATGGCATTTCACCCGGAAGTCTGGATTTGCCTGAAGGGATTTGCACACAGGGTGGTGTTCTTCTATGGTAAAGATGGAATCGCCGTCGCGTGAGTAGATGCTCAGGTAAAAGCCAAGGGCTTCAGAGATGGTTTTGAAGCGGCCTTTCCACCGGGCAGACAAGAAAAGATTTTGCAGATGTTTTAGCCTCTCAGATTCAAACACAGTTCCCCTTCTGTGGTCTATCAGAAAATTGTTATGTCAGCCTCTTTATCATTGCGCTATTGTGCAATACTTTTTTGGGCCGAATCAGGGCTTTTTCTCAATTAGAGAAATCAGCACATCTGCCTCGCGGTATCCTGAGGTGACGCCGCCGTCAGGAAGAATAATTGCAGGCGCCCCCGAGATTCCAAGCTTTTCCCCGAGTTTTAGGTTTTCGTCCACTTCTTTGGTTTTACATTCAGGAGGCGGGAGTTTTTTGCCGGCAAAGTTGTCTTCCATAAGTTCTAATGACTTCTTGCATACTATTGTCATTGATTTTTCGTATGCCTTTGGATGCAGCTTTACCAGAGGGAATAGCTTCAGATAAAAGGCTATATCTTTTCTTTTCTCTAAAACCTTCTTCATCTCCAGATGAAGTTTTAAGCAGAATGGTCAGTCGGGGTCTGTAAAGACAATAACTTTCTTTGGTGCGTTTTTGTCGCCCATTACTATAGCTCCACCGAGAGGTATCTGTGATACGTCTATCCTATTGAGGATGGAAATTCTTTCGCCTGTGAGGTTTCTCCTTGCCTTGAGGTCAAATATGTCGCCTGAGATGAGAAGTTCTTTTGAAAGTCCTATATAGACTATCCCCTTCTGCCCTCTTACTTCAAAAACTATCTCCCATACACCTTTGACAGGGCCGGGGTTTATTTCAAGAACCTTGGAAGCAGGTATGCCTCCCTGAAGTATATTCTGTGCTTCATTAGAGGTCAGCTTATGGTATTTTGTGCAGTCATGGTCAGCATTGCTGCTGCCGTACGACAGCGGCACATTCAGCACGGATGCGGCAAATAATACAAATATGAGCAAAATATATTTACGCATCACACTATAATATAGACGTGTCAAATCATTTAACATGGTAACCGAAGCTTCTTCTGTTGAATCATGAA
>JASEHP010000197.1 GCA_030018605.1 Thermodesulfovibrionales bacterium | reverse complement strand
AGCGGACATTTCTAAATTGGCAAGAATAGGACATTTCTAAATTGGTAGAACAATATTTTAAAAAAGGGAGGATTAGATATGAAGTTAAGGATTATAATTGAGCCTGATGAAGATGTCTTTGTAGCTTACTGCCAGGAACTGCCGGGGTGTGTAACTTATGGCAAAACAGAAGAGGAAGCAAGAAAAAATATTATTGAGGCTATTGAATTGTATTTAAGGCCCTCGGAGCAAAATATACCTGAGAATGCAACAATTTGCGAGGTCGCAGTTTAAATGAGCGAACGACAGCCGAGGGTTACCGCTGATGAGATTATAAAGGTATTAAAGGCATTAGGATTTGAGAAGGTTGACCAATCTGGGAGTCACCAAAAATGGAAGCATCCATTAACAGGAAGACAGACCATTGTTTCATACCATAAAGGAGAGATAATAAGACCCAAAACCTTTAAAAAGATTCTTGAAGGCGCAGGACTCACAGTAGAAGATTTCCGCAGAATAAGAAAAAGGATTTAAGGCAGCCAATGTTTAAATTCAAATCCATAACAGCAAAGTTCATCTTTATAAGCGGCATAATGCTCGCGTTTCTTGCTGTCTATATCTATGCAGATTTCAGATTTACACAGCACATGAAGGGCGAGGCAAGGAGGATGAATCTCATAAGCAGGGAAAGGATGCTGTCCATTGACATAGCCCGACACCTCTTTGAGATAGCAAATATCCCATCCCATCAGGAAAGGGATGCTCTCATTGAACATACAAAGGGCGAGATAAGGATATTTGAAGAGGTTCTTTATGGAGCAAGGGACGGCAGCGGGACATACAATATTAAGCCGATCCATTCTGGCGCAGAGACATCTCAGCTAAAAGAGATAATTGAACTATGGGAAAATGTCTATAAGCCGCAGGTTCAGACGCTCATGGAAAAGTCTGATAAAAACAATGCCAGGGAGTATGGTTTGTTGATACATGGTTATGTGGCAAGATAGACAGCTTAGTAAACTCCATTGAGAAACACCATGAAAGGGAGATTAAGGATTTTGACACCTTCAGACTCTATATCTGTGGATTCTTTGTTGTTGTTTCAGTCATTGCAGGCTGTTTTGTGATAAGGGCTTTTATTGTGCCGCTCAAAAAACTCAGAGCCGCAACTTTAGAGGTTCAGAAAGGGAATTTTGATGCAAGGGCTGATATAAAGACTGAAGATGAGATAGGAGAACTCGGCAGCGCCTTTAACAGCATGACACAGAATATTGAAAAACTCTTTGACGAGGACAGGGAACACTTGTGTGAACTCATTGCATTAAATGAGATTGCAGCTGTAGCAGTCCAATCCCTTACGCTTGAAGTCATGCTTGACAGGGTCTTAAATGCAATACTCAGCCTTGAATCCCTTTCTCTGGAGAGAGGGGGAGCAATATTTTTATGCGATGAGGATAAAAGGACCCTGAAGCTCATAGCATCACGCAATTTCAGCGATGAGCATGCAGGGCTTTGTTCTACTGTGCCTTATGGAGAATGTCTCTGCGGACTCTGCGTTGAAGAAGGCGAACCCATAGTATCAAGAGACAGCGAAGGAGACAAAAGACATTCAAGGACATACCCTGACGCTAAAGACCACGGGCATATAATCCTTCCCTTGAAATCAAGAGATAAAATGTTAGGAGTCCTCTGTCTCTATCTGTCGGCAGGGAAAAAGCTTTCTGACAGGGAGATAGAGCTATACAAATCAATCGCTGACATTATCTCTGTCTCGCTGCAAAATGTCATCAGTTATGCAAAAACTCAGCAAAGCGAAGCCCGCCTTCGTGAAGCCCAGCAAATTGCCAGACTTGGAAGCTGGGATTGGGATATTGTCAAGAACACACTATACTGGTCGGATGAGATTTACCGGATTTTTGGACTGAGACCTCAGGGGTTCGGAGCAACCTATGAGACATTTTTGAATATGGTCCATTCCAATGACAGAGAATTTGTTCAAAAATCAGTTAACGAAGCCTTGTATGAGAAAAAGCCGTACAGCATTGACCACCGCATTGTTTTACCGGACGGCTCAGAGCGTAGTGTCCACGAACAGGCAGAGGTAGTATTTGATAAAGAAGGCAATCCGGTAAAGATGTTTGGGACCGTTCAGGACATCACAGAGCGTAAACATGCAGAAGAAGCGATTGAAAAGGGCAGGAAATTAAGCAAAGCGCTTTTTGAGAGCGCACGCTCTGCATTAAAACACAGTGAGTTTAATGATGCGGCAAAAGAGATCTACCTTCACGGCAAAGACCTGATAGGAGCAACTGCCGGTTATGTTGCTCTTTCATCAGAGGATGGAACACAGAATGAGATTATATTTCTGGATGTAGGGCATGCTGAAGGCACAGTTGACGTTTCGCTTCCTATGCCTATACGCGGGATGCGCGAGGAGGCTTACCGCTGCGGAAAAACCATATATCATAATGACTATCAAAAGACTGAATGGATGAGATTTATTCCTGAAGGGCATACGACCATTAATAATGTTATGTTCACCTAAAGGAAAGGGTGTTGGTTTGTTTGGCTTTGCTAACAAACCCGGAGGTTTTGTAGGGTTTGACGAAATCAGGAACAACTGGCAAGTTAGTCCTCCGGAAGGAG
>JASEHP010000196.1 GCA_030018605.1 Thermodesulfovibrionales bacterium | reverse complement strand
GACAAAAATTTATGTAAAGGCATTTAACGCTATCAAAGATAAAATCAAAATAAAAGGCATGGCTCACATCACAGGCGGAGGCATCTCAGGGAATCTGCCGAGGATATTCCCTGAGGGGATAAGCGCTGTTATTTATGAACATGCATGGACTCCCCCTCCGATATTTCACATTATAAAAGAGATGGGCAAAGTGCCCCTTGACAATATGAGGATGACTTTTAATATGGGAATAGGGTATATTATTGCCATCCCCGAGGCTGAATCAAAGAATGCAATATCTATTTTAAATGCAGCAGGGGTTGATTCTTTTGTGATAGGCAACATTGAGAAAGGAGGTCATGGCGTAAGATATGCATAAAATGAGATTTTTGCTTAAAAAGGCATTTACTCCGATAACAATAATGATAATTCCTCACAGCAACAGAAAACCGTTCAACCTCAAGATACCTTCTGTCGGCATATTCATTTCAATCCTCCTCTGGCTCATCGGAACTGGATATGTCTTCTCAATAGCTATTGACACGCTTGAATATTACAGGATGCAGGATAAGGTGCAGTATTATTCCGGCCAGTTTATGGAAATGAAGACAACAATGTCAGCGCTTAAAAAAGCTGAAGCTGAGTTCAGAAAACTATTTTCTCTGAAGTCCAAGGAGAAGGTTCTTAAAAACGTGGACACGTCAGACAGCGGCGCAATTGACATGGAAGCGCTCAAACAGCAGATAAAAAAGACGGTTGAAGACGTTGGTGATATAAAGGATTATCTGAGCCAGCAAAGAGACCTTTACATGGCAACACCCAAAGGCTGGCCTCTCATAGGGAATGTAACTTCATTTTATGGCAAAAGAAAACACCCTAAAACCGGTGAAGAAGATTTTCATCATGGAATAGACGTAAGCACCCCTCCGGGCAATCCTGTTACAGTCACTGCTGACGGCATAGTGAGTTTTTCCGGATGGAACGGCGGCAGCGGAAACCTTGTAGTTGTTGAGCACGGCTTCGGATTTTCAACGTTTTATGCTCATAACAAGATGAATGCGGTTAGGGTAGGCCAGCGTGTAAAAAAAGGGGATGTAGTATCCTATGTCGGCTCGACAGGAAATACAACAGGCCCCCATCTTCATTATGAAGTATGGAAAAACGACAGGCCTGTTAACCCAAAACCTTTTATTGAAGGGAGGAATTAGCATATGTTTTCAAAAAATACAGAAAAGCTTGAATCATTTATCGGCATCAACAGTCACTTTAAAGGCGACATAAAAACACAGGGGACATTACGGGTTGACGGCACAGTTGAAGGCAATATTGAAACTGACTGGCTTATACTCGGAGAAACATCGCATCTTAAGGGCGATGCCGCCTCAAGAGGCATTATTGTCGGAGGCAAGGTTGACGGCAATCTAACCGCCAGAGAAGTTATAGAGATTAAGACTAAAGGACAAGTTTCGGGCGAACTTGCGACAAGCAAACTCAGCATTGCAGAAGGCGCAATGTTTGACGGCCGTTCTTCAATGATCAGAGAAGAATCAAACGTGATTGAACTGCAGGCAAAGGAAAAGGCGTCTTAGGGGTTTCATTTTTCAGGGTTGTTATTCGGGATACCATCTCCTTACAACGAATTTATCTCCCTTGCCATCGCCCTTATAATCATTGGCAGGCTGAATTATTTCGCTGACAGCACTGACTGCGCTCAGAAGATTTTTGACATGCACCCCTCGTGAAATAGTGCTCTCAATCACCTCTTGGCCGTTAAGGACTATTACTACATGCCTTTTATAAACAATAATATCAAGTGGCTTGAGCTTCTTTGCTATTTCATCAGGAGACATGCCTTTTACATCAACAGGCATCCCAAAAGAAAAGAGGGAATCTGTATTGCGAGGCGTATAGCCGCCGGTTGCCTCATAAAGAAGCCCTGAACAATCAGCGCCTTTCAATGTCCACCTCTTCAATACATCATCGGACAATGTTCCGGACGGTTTATAGAACTCAAGCATCTCCGGAATTCCTTTTGAATAGTTGCCTCCCCACACATATATAGCGCCATCAGCGGAAAGCAATCTTTTTATTATCGTGTTTTTGTCAGGCAGTTTCCTCCAGCGTTCCTGCGGTTTTTCAAATCTCTTCTCGACAAACCGGCTGTCTATATAGTAGCCGCTCACTGCATGATACGGATAATCCTTTGTGGTCACTTTGAGTATTTCACGGCTGCCTTTCATGATTGTCTCTTCTATAAGAAACACTGTATGCGGCAGGGCAATAAATTCAACCTCTTCTATGAGCTTTTTCGGCGTGAGCTTTAATGTCCTGCCGTTACTGCCTCCGAATACGGAATTGAAATCAGGCGTGTTCAGAACAGGCGTAGGCAGGACTGCAACAGCGTACTTGGCCTCTTTTATTGCGTTCTTTTGAACTGAAATTCCTGTATCAGGCGCTATTATCAGCAGACATACAGCAACTAATACGTAAATAATCCATTTGAATAAAAAGGACGGGATATAGTATTTGAGCGGATTTATTGCGCCGATATTCATACAGTAAATTATATCAGATAAATAGAGAGGCAAAATACCTCGCGCATTAAATCATCTAAAATGTAACCGAGAAGGTACTGGTTAAATCATCTAAA
>JASEHP010000195.1 GCA_030018605.1 Thermodesulfovibrionales bacterium | reverse complement strand
AACGGGTAAAACCCGTTTATATAAATCTTATAACACAAATTCTTAGTAGGAGGAAATATAATTTGAAAGAAGAGGAGATAGCGGACATTCTTTTAAAGGAAAACGAGGAATACAAAAAACTTGGAGACGAACACAAAAGTCTTAAAGAGGCGCTTGCCGAAATAGACAGAAAAATTCATCTCACGCCTGAAGAAGAGGTGGAGAGGAAAAGGATTCAGAAATTAAAGCTTGTAAAAAAAGACAGGATGGCAGAGCTTATAAGAGAATATAAGAAAAGCCATTCAACGAACTGAGTTAAGAGTTAAGAGTTTGTTCTTTACTTCTCTTTTCACTTTAAACTTTTAACTTCTAACTTTTAACTTGCAATTCCCTGTAGTCTTGCTACAGGGTTACCATGTTTTCCCTCTCCCCTTGCGGGAGAGGGTTAGGGAGAGGGGGATAAGATGTCATTCTATTCACCCTCCCCTTATTCCCCTCCCATCAAGGGAGGGGAGATTTTAGGATACCCTGCGGTCTCTGCCGCAGGGAGGTTCATTTTCTAACTTGATAGGAGGATCATGAGAAGCAGAGCAATAAAACAGGGGCTTGAGCGTGTTCCGCACAGGGCGCTCCTTTATGCGACAGGCATTCCAAAGAGCGAAATGAAAAAGCCGTTTATCGGCGTTGCAACAAGCTTCACCGATATTATTCCGGGACACACCGGCATGAGGGATATGGAGAGATTCATAGAAAAAGGAGTGCATACAGGAGGAGGTTATCCTTTCTTTTTTGGAATCCCCGGCATCTGCGACGGCATTGCAATGGGACACACCGGCATGCATTATTCTCTCCCGTCAAGGGAACTGATTGCCGACATGGTGGAGACTATAGCCCAGGCGCATCAGCTTGACGGGCTTGTGCTTCTTACTAACTGCGACAAGATTACGCCCGGAATGCTTATGGCTGCTGCAAGGATTAATATCCCCTCTATAGTCGTCACTGCAGGCCCCATGATTTCAGGGCATTTGAAAGGGAAAAGATTATCTTTGGTTAATGACACATTTGAGGCTGTTGGAAAGTATAAAAAAGGTCTGATAAAAGACGAGGAGCTTGAAGCTCTTGAGATGTGCGCGTGCCCGGGCGCGGGGTCATGTCAGGGAATGTACACTGCAAATACAATGGCATGCGTTACCGAATCGCTCGGCATGAGTCTTCCAGGATGCGCCACTGCTCTTGCCGTATCTGCCGACAAGAGGAGAATTGCATTTGCAAGCGGAGAGCGCATTGTTGAACTGGTGAAGAAAAATATTACGCCGGGAAAGATAATGACGCGGAAGGCATTTGAGAATGCGATAATGGCTGACCTTGCATTGGGCGGCTCAACGAACACTGTTCTTCACATCCCTGCAATAGCGCATGATGCAGGAGTGGAGCTTCCGCTTGAAACATTTGACGTCCTGAGCAAGAAAACCCCTCATCTTGCAAATATGCTTCCAGGCGGCGAGCATTACCTTGAAGACCTTGAATGGGCCGGAGGCATTCCAGCCCTGATGAAGAGATTAAGGGGAAGCTTGAATAATTGCATGACAGTAAGCGGCAGGAGTATTTTTGAGATTGCTGATTCCGCAGAGATTATAAATGAAAGCGTTATAAGGCCTCTGAGCAAGGCTTACCATAAAGAAGGAGGCATCGCAATCATGAGGGGCAATCTTGCTCCTGACGGAGCAGTTGTAAAACAGTCTGCCGTTAGCAGGAACATGATGAAGTTTGAAGGCAGCGCAAAGGTGTTTAACTCAGAGGAAGAGGGCATGAAGGCAATTCTCAATGGAAAGATAAAGGCAGGCGATGTTGTTGTTATCAGATATGAGGGGCCCAAAGGAGGCCCCGGGATGAGGGAGATGCTCTCTCCGACAGCAACAATTGCGGGCATGGGATTAAGCGAATCGGTTGCCCTGATAACAGACGGAAGATTTTCAGGAGGAACAAGAGGCCCGTGCCTCGGGCATATATCACCCGAGGCAATGGAAGGCGGCGTGATAGCAATTATTAAAAACGGGGACAGGATAAAAATTGATATTCCAAACAGGAAGATAGATATTGTCTTATCGGATAAAGAAATAAAAGACAGGCTTGCTAAATGGAAACCTCCAAAACCCAAGATAACAAAGGGCTATCTTTCAAGGTACGCGCGCATGGTCACCTCTGCGGGCACCGGGGCAGTGATGAAATGATTAATCAGGAGGGCAGATGGTGTTTTCTATTCCTCATAGTTTTTCTGTCTGGATGCGCATCTCAAATAGATGTTAAGTCCCATGTAAAGACATGGATAGCAAGGCCCCTTTCGGAACTTAAACAGGCAATGAAAAGCCCTGATTCATATGCTTCAAAAATCGGCTGGAAAGAGACATCCTATCCCCTTGCCAACGGGAATTCAATATATGTCGAACCTCTCGGCGAGGATTGCGCTATAAATTGGCAAGTAAGTCCGAGAGGCACGATTACCGGGTACAAAGCTGTAGGAAGCGGTTGCGGGCAAGACGACCCTAATAGTTTTATGCGGGCGCTCACGCCTCCCCCACAGTGATAAAACAAAAAGTTAATTAAAACTCTCAATAATAAGCCGCTTTATATCTAAAAATTTCTTTATGTAATACCAAAATAGAAATGTCCGGTTTTACCAAAGTAGAAATGTCCTAT
>JASEHP010000194.1 GCA_030018605.1 Thermodesulfovibrionales bacterium | reverse complement strand
AATAGCAGCTCCTTTTCTGCTCTCCCAAGTGTTGCACTTCATTATTGAACTGGCTGAATAAAAAATTGAGAGACGGCTTCATTATTGCGCTAAAAAGCATAGCCGAGTTATCGGAAAAGAGAGATAAAAAAAGGCTAAAGCCTTAGCATCCCGGAATCGAGTCGCAACGACATAATCACTGCATCTTCTTTGGGCTCTGTGTAATATTCTTTTCTTGTTCCGACTACGCTGAATCCAAAGCCTTCATAAAGTTTTCTTGCGGCATTGTTTGACGCCCTCACTTCAAGATATAAAAATCTGCAGGCGTTTTCTTTTAGTTCTTCAAGAATGTTTTTGACCAGTATTTTCGCAATTCTCTTTCCTCTGAAATCAGGATGCACCGCAAGATTCAGGATATGCCCCTCATCGGCAACATGGTTTGCGCATATATATCCGGCGATCCTGTCGCCGATGACAGCAACCTTTGGGATGGAACGCTGCTTATAGAGTTCATTGAAAAATAAAGTTTCCGACCACGGCGTGCTGAATGAAAGGCGTTCAATTTCAACTACAGACGGCAAGTCGGATTCCCGCATTAATCTTATTGTAAGCCCTTCCACTTTACCTCTGCCTCTGATTTTCTTATGTACATGGGGGCAAGGTTGATGGGTTCTGAAAATTCTCCTGCCTTGGCTTTTTTCAGCCCAAGAACTGCGACATTCGCAGGTGATGGGACTGTTTTCTCAGGAGATGCAAATACAGCTTTTTCACCCATGACCGCACTTATTTTATCCCTGTAAAGCCCGGATCCTTCGCCGGCGAATATGAATTTATCATAATCAGTAACAAGGAGAGAACTGCGCATAAATTCTTCTGGGCTAACTGATGCCTCAGAAATAAGTTTTATAAATGTTCCACCTGAAAATCCCCCCATCCCCCCTTTGCTAGGGGGGGGCGAGGGGGGATTGCCTTCTTCTTCCCATTTAAACAACGCTGTATAGACCTCTTTCTTTCTTGCATCAAGCATTGTGCAGACAGGGTATTTGCTGTAAGGGAAGTTCCATACGAGAGCTTCAAGCGTCGGCACAGAGACTATCTGTTGCCCTGTCGCATAGGAAAACCCCTTGACTGTGATCAGCCCGATTCTCAGGCCTGTGAAAGAACCGGGGCCTGTTGCGACTGCAAAGACGTCAATATCGGATATTTTAATGCCTGACTGTTTGAGGCAGTGCTCAATCTCGGTCATAAGCCTCTCTGAATGTGTTGATTTGACATTGAGCCTGCTTTCTGCAATCAGCAAGGATTCATCCATGATTGCTATTCCGCCGAGCATTGTTGATGTGTCTATCGCAAGTATTTTCATTGTCTTGTTTTAAGTATACAGGAAGGGAGAATATTTTCGCTCAAAGGCATTCGGCAATAGCATATTTGTAATGTTAGATTTTTTTATGCAAATGTTTCATAGAAAATATCCCTGCTCCTGCAAGGCATACCAGCGCTGCCGCTGCAACAGTGTTTGTTGTCCCTATGCGCTCTGACATTACGCCCATGAGGAAGTTCCCTATCGGTGTAAAGCCAAGAAATACAAAAGAATAAACGCTCATTACTCTTCCTCTGAGGTTGTCGGGTGTTGACATCTGGATAAAGCTGTTCGCTGTTGCAAGAAAACTTACTATTCCCCAGCCTGCCATGATTAGCAGTAAAAGTGAAGCCGCAAAGACCCTTGAGAAAGAAGCGCAGAGAAGCGCCAGTGAAAAACACAAGCCTGACAGGGACATGAATCTCAATTTATCTCTCATATCACTTTTGAATGCGAGCATGAGTGCTGCAGAAAGAGCGCCTAATCCTGTGGCGCTTACAAGAATGCCCAGCCCTGTTGGGCCGGCATTGAATATCTCCTCGGCAAATACGGGCAGGAAACTTATAAATGGTATTCCAAAGAGGCTGAAGACAGCAATAAGGATTATCATGTAAAGGATAGTCCGCTGCCTCTTTATAAAATAAAAACCTTCGGCAAAGTCTCTTATAAGACTTTCCTGAGATATTCTTATCTCGCCTTTTGCATTTATCATTGAGAGGGCAATTATCACAGGGATAAAGCTCGCTGCATTCAGATAAAAACATGAAGGAAGACCGAGGTATGCTATTGTAATGCCGGCAATAAAAGGTCCTATAAGCCGCGCGCCGTTAAAGGCGGCCGAGTTAAGCGCAATTGCATTAAGGAGATGCCCTTTGCCGACCATCTCAATGACGAACGACTGCCTTGCAGGCATGTCAAAGGCATTTACTGTGCCGAGGAAAAATGCAAGGAAAATTACCTGATACACAGTTATTACGCCTGAATCCGTAAATATGCCGAGCATAAGAGCGGGGATTATTGATAATGCCTGTGTTGCAATCAGGAGGTTTCTCTTTCTGAATCTGTCTGCCGCAATGCCTCCGATTAATGTAAAGAGGAGTATAGGAAGGGTTGATGCGGCTGCCACCATTCCGAGATAAAAAGGAGATTTGGTCAAAGAGTACACCAGCCATCCCTGCGCCACAGACTGCATCCATGTGCCGGAAAGGGAAATCAACTGGCTGAGCCAGAAGAGGCGGAAGTCCCTGAAATATAATGCTGATGACTTTCCCTTGTTTTTCATTATGATATTTTACACGAACTGCTCTCTGAAAAAGTTACGATACATATGCGACGTTAAGGAGTAATGGATCATTATGCC
>JASEHP010000193.1 GCA_030018605.1 Thermodesulfovibrionales bacterium | reverse complement strand
TGACTATCCGCTTAAGCCTTTAAATGCAATATTCGGACTTGGCATATTCACAACAATAGAGATACTGCTTGATTATGCTGCAGAGAAGATTAAAAACCTTGTAAGGAAACCTCAGAATATTTCCCTTGAGGACTGGGTGGTCAGCAACTTCGGCGGGAAGATGTTTAATATTTACTTCAAGGAATACAGCGAAAAAGTATGGGGCATTGACTGCAGCGTGATAAGCGCAGAATGGGTTGCGCAGCGTATCAGGGGATTGTCGCTGGCAAGCGCAGTTAAAAACGCATTTTTCAAACTCAACGGAAAAGATGTGCCTTCTCTTGTTGATGTTTTTTTGTATCCGTCATTAGGCATCGGTCGTATTTCCGACAGGCTCAAAGAGAGTATCGAGGCAGGGAACAACAGTGTCTTCACAGATTCACGCATAGAGCGAATAAACCATTCAGATTTTAATGTAGAGAGCATCGTAGTGAAGCATTTAATCCCCCCCCACCCCCCTTTAGTAAAGGGAGGAAGGGGGGATTTGAGTGTTATGCATGGGGAAGAATTTGTATCAAGCATACCGATAACCAAACTGGTTAATATGTTACAGCCATCCCCTCCTGAAAATATCTTGACTGCCGCCTCAAAACTCAAATTCAGGGACCTTGCGATAGTTGCTGTGATGATAAACAGGAAAAGGGTTACGGACCAGACCTGGATATACATACCCGAACAAAAGATACCGTTCGGAAGGATTCATGAGCCGACAAACTGGAGCGAAGAGATGGCTCCCGAAGGAAAGACAGTTCTTGTCTCAGAGTTTTTCAGTTTTAAAGGCGACGTGATATGGAACAAAAGCGATGAGGAGCTTACTGCCATTACTATTGAAAATTTGGAGAATATGGGGTTTGTTAAAAAAGATGAGATAATAGACAGCGCTGTGGTAAGAGTGCCTAATGCCTATCCGTTGTTTGAAGCTGGGTATAAGGAACGCTGTGATGAGATATATGATTATCTCGGCAGGTTCAAAAATCTCCATATCACAGGCCGGAGCGGGATGTTCAGGTATTACAATATGGATCATGCGATAGAGTCGGGGATGAAGACGGCAGAGAAGATAATTAAAAAAACAAGTGAGAAGTGAGAATTAAGAAGTGAGAACTGAAAAGATAATTCAAACTATTCCAATTTCCTATTCCCTATTTCTTACTTCCTACTGTTGAAAATGAGATGCGCATTGATAATTCCAGCATGGGTTCCTGAAGACATCTTCTCTTCAAAAACAGCAAGCTCGCAGATTAACTACTGGCAGCCATTGGGAACGCTTTACGTCGCTGCTGTTCTTCAGAAAGAAGGCCATGAAGTAAAGTTTTTTAACGGAGCATTCATGACACATGAAGAAATACTCGCTGAGGCAAAGAAGTTTATACCTGAGTTCATCGGGATTTATTCAACCACTTTTGGCTGGGAAAAGGCTAAAAAGACCGCAGGTGATATTAAAAAAATGCTTGGCAGAGAGGTCTTTATATCTGCCGGCGGGCCTTATCCCATTGCTTTGCAGGAACACTGTCTTGAAGATGCCGGTGAATCTGTCGATGCGATAGTCACAGGAGAGGGCGAGTTTACGAGCCTTGAAATAATTGAAAGGCTTCAGACAAACAGGAGACTTGAAGGAGTTCCCGGAGTTGTTTGCAGGGAAGACAAAAGGATTATAAAAAACCCTCCCCGGCCGTTGATTGAAGACCTTGATTCTCTCCCGTTTCCTGCAAGGGAACTTTTAGGAGATATAAATCTGTATATTCCTCCGCCTGCAACATACAAAAGAAAACCTGTTGCTGTTGTTATAACCTCACGAGGGTGTAACAGAAGGTGCATTTACTGTTTTCAAATAGACAAGGAGCGCAAGACAGGCATCAGATACAGAAGCGTTGAAAATGTAATGAAAGAGATTAAACATTGCGTCAATCAGGGGTTCAGGGAGATAAAGTTCATAGACGACACTCTGGCTGCTGACTATCAAAGGGCAATGAGGCTTGCCGAGGAGATAAAACGCAGCGGACTTGATTTCGCATGGTTTGCATCCGCATGTGTTAATCAGGTGGATAAACTCCTGCTTAAGGCATTCAGAGAAGCAGGCTGCTGGGCAATACTCTTTGGCTCAGAAAGCGGCGTTCAGAAAAACCTTAATACAATCAGAAAAGGAATAACGCTGGAACAAATACGAAATGCCGTAGAATGGGCTAAGGAAGCAGGGCTTAAGGTCAGCGTTCCTTTTATGTTCGGCATTCCCGGAGAGACTTTTGATGAGGGACTTCAGACAATTGAATTTGCAATTGAGCTTAATCCTGACATAGCTAATTTCCATGCAATAACGCCTTTCCCGGGCACATACCTTTATGACAATCTTGAAAAATACGGGACAATGTCTGACGAGCTTTCGGATTTTACATATCAGGGAGCCGCATTTATCCCTCATACAATGACAAGGGAAGAGATTCTAAAACTCAGGCAGACAGCATTCAGGAGATTTTATTCCAGACCCTTCTTCATCCTCAAGAAACTTTTTGAATTAAGGAATCTGAACGATCTTATTGCTGCCCTGAGAAGCATAAAGAGTCTGTTCTATCTGTGGACAAAAATCGGCTTGTTCAGCAGAGCAAAAAATAAAAAAGACCAGCCTAAGTAGTCATTCCGGCGTGTCAAATCATTTAACATGGTAACCGAAGCTTCTTCTGTTGAATCATGAAA
>JASEHP010000192.1 GCA_030018605.1 Thermodesulfovibrionales bacterium | reverse complement strand
AAAACTGGCGCCTTCTTCGGTTACATTTTTCATGATTCAACAGAAGAAGCTTCGGGTACCATGTTAAATGATTTGACACGTCTTTCCAGAATATAAAGCAGTTGCAGAAGTTTCAATGCCTATATAAAAATCTTTCCGGGATTAAGTATGCTTTTAGGATCAAAGAGGTTTTTTATTCCCTTCATCAGCTCAAGCTCATGTTTCTTTATCTCCATGCCAAGATATGGAGCCTTGGTAATTCCTATGCCGTGCTCTCCTGAGATAGTGCCTCCAAGGCTTAGCGTTGCCTCAAATATCTCTCTTACAAGAGACTCAGCTTTCTGATATTTCTCAATGTCTTTTTTATCAACCATGATATTCACATGGATATTGCCGTCTCCTGCATGTCCGAAATTCACTATCTGTATGCCGCTTTCTTCGGAAAGCCCTCTCAGCTTTTTCAGTATGTCAGGAGTCTTATCTCTCGGCACAACAATATCTTCATTTATCTTCGTTGGATTCATGCGATAAAGCACCGGCGATATTGACCGCCTTGCCTCCCAGAGTTTATCACGCGCAGCTTCATCCTCTGCCATTTTTACATCCGCACTTAATGATTCGCATATCTCAACTACCTTTTCCGCATGTTTTGTTATCGCCGATGGATGCCCGTCTAATTCAATCAGAAGAAGCACCTCAACATTTCTCGGGATTCCCACAGGCTTGAAATTTTCTACTGCAGCGATTGTTCCTGCGTCCATGAACTCAAGTGTTCGGGGTATTATTTTTGATGCCGTTATCTTTGCGACTGCTGAACCCGATGCCTCAATGCTGTCAAACATTGCAAGCAGAGTAATGACCTCTTCCGGCAAAGGAAGAATCCTGAGACGCAGCTTTGTTATCACTGCAAGAGTGCCCTCCGAGCCTGTGAGCAGCCGTGCAAGGTCATAGCCCACAACCCCTTTCGCTGTTTTAACACCTGTTGTTATCACACTGCCGTCAGGCAGCACTGCTTCTATCTCCATCACATAATCCCTAGTGACGCCGTACTTCAATGCCCTCGGGCCTCCGGCATTATTTGCCACGTTTCCGCCTATTGTGCAGAAATTCATGCTCGCGGGATCAGGCGGATAGAAAAAGCCGAGATGCTCAATATCACGCTGCAGCCTGCCGTTTATAATTCCGGGCTCAACAACAACATTGAGATTCTTAGTATCAAGCTCTACCAGTTTATTCATCTTCTCAAGGCTTAAGACTATGGAGCCG
The DNA here is from genome assembly GCA_030018605.1 of Thermodesulfovibrionales bacterium. Lineage (GTDB taxonomy): Bacteria > Nitrospirota > Thermodesulfovibrionia > Thermodesulfovibrionales > UBA1546 > UBA1546. The sequence continues at coordinate 1,497 of JASEHP010000192.1, read as the reverse complement.
TTCAATGGGATGGAGCCGCCTGTCATGCCTGTGCCTGCGCCTCTCGGCGTGACAGAAATCTCATTTTCAAAGGCATACTTCATCACCCTGACAACTTCTTCTGTGTTTTTGGGCCAGGCAACTGCCGAGGGACGGCTTTCAATTCCGGATGCGTCAAAGCCGTAACAGATTAAATCCTCCGGTTCCCCCGATATCTTTATGTCAGGCAGAAGGTCTGTAATCCTGTTTTCTGAATGGCTATTATTTTTCATCTCCTACACCTTACTTTAAGATTTTCATTGTATTTAGATGGCACAATGCAAGCGCAAGCGCATCTGCGCTGTCTGCAGAAAGTTTGGTTTTCAGGCTCAGTATCTTTGAGACCATACTCTGAACCTGATGTTTTTCTGCCCTGCCGTATCCTGCTATTGCTTTCTTAACCTCAAGCGCGCTGTACTCGTAAACAGAAAGCCCTGAGGAAGCCGCTGCAACCAGCGCCGCTCCTCTTGCCTGTCCGAGGACAAGGGCAGCCTTTATACTCTTTGCAAAAAAAACCTTTTCGATGGCAACTTCATAGGGGGAATATTCTCTTATAATGTCTGTAAGGTTGGAGTAAAGCTCTCTCAGCCTTACATTCAGCGGCTGTTTAGAAGGCAGCATGATCCTTCCCGATGCAACATAGACAGTGTCGGTGTTTGAGTTTAGAGTTTGGAGTTTAGAGTTTGGAGTTTTGACTCTTGACTCTTGACTCTGGACTGTCTTTATTATCCCATAGCCGCAGACAATACTCCCCGGATCAATGCCGAGTATGATCCTTGACCTATCTTTTTCTCGGCTCCTCAAAAAGTATCTCCTCCACCATCTGGCAGAGGACATGGCCAAGCGTTATGTGGGTTTCCTGAATCCTCGGGGTATTATCAGAGGGCACAACAAACGCATATGTAGCCCTTGCCGCGAATTTCTCTCCTTTGGCTCCGGTAAATGCTATGGATTTTATTTTCTTCTTCTTTGCCACGTCCATCGCTTTAAGCACATTTGCTGCGCCTCCGCTCGTGCTTATGGCAATAACAATGTCGCCTTCTTCTCCGAGCGCCTTAAGCTGCTTTGCAAACACATCAGAATAATCATAATCATTTGCAATAGAAGTAATGACTGCCATGTCAGTATTAAGCGCAAGTGCCGGAAGGCTCGGCCTTTCCTTTTTGAACCTGTTAACAAATTCAGCCGCTATATGAGAAGCGTCTGTTGAACTGCCGCCGTTGCCAAAAAGAATGAGCTTTTTGCCGTCGTTAAAGGTATCAGCTATTGCTTTTGACACCTCAATTACAGCGTCAACGTTCTCTTTTATGAACTGTTCCTTGACCTTTATGCTTTCTTCAAATGCCTTTAAGATTTTTTCTTTCATAAGTGTATTGATAGAGTAATTTAATTATGCTTTACCTGTCAATTGATTTTTAGGGTATTGTTATAGCGATTTAGAAATGTCCTATTCTTAGCGAAATAGAAATGTCCGCTTTT
>JASEHP010000191.1 GCA_030018605.1 Thermodesulfovibrionales bacterium | reverse complement strand
GTGCGGCCCAATTTGCCCCTTTATCAAATTTACACAAAATAGTTGACAGTACCGACAAATCATCCCTTATTTTGAAATACTTACATATCAGGGCAGGGCTAAGGAAAACAAAGACCTGAACATTTCAGTATCTGAAATAAAAGAGCTTTTCGACCGGCTGGAAGCAATCGACAGGGAAAAATTCGGCATAAAATGGAGCGCGAGACCGACCATAGCTGCTTTTTCATGCAAACGTCATTTATATAGCTGCCTTATAAATTCACAGGGCTTTGTGCAGCCGTGCACAGGGCTTGACATGCATGTCGGAAACATCAGAGAAGCTTCCCTCGAGAATATACTTAATAACAGTCTTGTTATAGCAAATCTGAGGAATATATACGAGAAAATAGAAGGAAACTGCAGGAACTGCGAGCATAATTACAAGTGCTACGGCTGCAGAGGCAACGCGTACCAGATGACCGGAAATTATCTGGCCTCAGACCCGACATGCTGGCTGTGCGGTGAATTAACTGATGAAGGTACTGCTTTTATCTGTAAACAATGAGAAAGACCCGTATCCGGTCGCTCCGCTTGGCGCGGCGTATATTGCGAAAGCTTTAATAGACCAAGGGCATAACTGCGGAGTTCTTGACCTCTGTTTTGTTGACAATGACTACATCGCTGTTGAAGACTCTTTAAAACAGTTCCTTCCGGATATTGTAGGACTGTCCATTAGAAACATTGATAATCTAACGTATAATAAAAGTATTTTTTACATGCCGAGGATAAAGGGCATTGTTGAGAATATTAAAAAACTCACATCTGTTCCGATAATCGCGGGAGGCTCAGGCTTCTCCATATTTCCGGAGGCCACACTGCGTTATTTAGGTTTAGAGTTTGGTATTATGGGAGAAGGAGAAACAGCGTTTGTTTTGCTTGCGGAGGCCCTAAATAACGGAGGGCCGTTTTATAACATTCAGAACCTGTGCTATCTGAAAGATGGCAGTTTCTACGCCAATAAAATAGATTTGTCCCTGTTTAATTATTCGCCTGAACGGTCTTTCCTGAACAATAAAGGGTATTTTGAACTTGGCGGCATGGGAAACATTCAGTCAAAAAGAGGATGTCCTTTTAAATGCTCGTACTGTACCTATCCGCATATCGACGGAAATCAATTAAGACTAAGGGATCCCGAATCCGTTGTTGAAGAATTAAAAGAGTCAAAAGCAATGCATGGGATTGATTATTTTTTCTTTGTAGATGATATATTTAACTTTCCCGAAGGACATGCCGCAGCGATATGCGAGGGAATGATTCAAAGTGACTTAAAAGTGAACTGGACATGTTTTGCGACTCCTAAAGGCATGAGCGGTGAACTTGCCTTTCTCATGAAAAGGGCTGGATGCACCGGAGTTGAATTCGGCTCGGACGCAGGCTCGGAAAATACTTTAAGAGGATTGGGCAAGGCTTTTTCGCCTGATGAGATTGCATATGCTTCGGAATGCTGTAATTCAATTGGTCTACTGAACGCCCATTATATTATAATCGGCGGACCTGAAGAAAACATATCAACCCTTAACGAGACTTTTTCTTTTTTCGAAAAGATTAAGCCGACGGCGGTAATCGCGCTGACGGGCCTGCGCATTTATCCGAATACCCGTCTTTACAACATGTCATTTAAAAATGGTATTATTACAAGCGATTCGGATTTACTTGAGCCTGTGTACTATATGACGCCGGAAATAGAGGCTGTGGATATATTGAAAACCGTTTCTGATTATGCCGCGAAAAATAACAACTGGATTGTTCCTAGTCTTAATATAAGGTGTGATGCCAATATGCTGGCGCTTTTAAGAAAAATGGGCAAAAAAGGACCGTTGTGGAACATGCTTTAGACTATTTTTTTGAGAAGGACGGCAATTAAAGAGCTGTTTGTTTTAACTGGATTTTTGTAAACGGAAAGGTCATTTCATAAAAATTAAATGGCAGATAAAAAGGTAGTTCTTGTAACAGGTGGCTCCAAGGGTATCGGAAGGGCAATAGCAGATATTTTCGCCTCAAACGGCGATGCAGTTGTCATTAACTACAACAAGTCACATGACGAAGCAGAGGAATTGAGGAAGAGCTTGTCATTAATAAATAATGCTGTCTCTATAGAACAGGCTGACATATCAGATTACGGTCAGGTTAAAGGCATGACGGGACGCATAATAGAAAAATACGGAAGGATTGATGTACTCGTAAATAATGCGGGCATTATTAAAGATGGTTTTTTGATGCTTATGACTGAGAAGGACTGGAAAGATGTGATTGCCGTAAATCTTACTGGGGTCTTCAATTGTTCGAAGGCAGTGACAGAGCATATGATCAGCCAGAAAAGCGGAGTGATAATAAATGTCTCTTCCCTGAGCGGTATTACAGGACTTTCCGGCCAGACAAACTATTCCGCTGCAAAAGGCGGTGTAATCTCTTTTACAAAAGCGCTTTCAAAGGAACTCGCTCCTTTTGGGATAAGAGTGAATGCGGTAGCCCCCGGTGTTATAGAGACTGAAATTGTCGAATCAATCAATGAAAGGGTAAAAAAACAGTTTATAGAAAATATCCCGCTTAAGAGATTCGGAAGGACTGGCGAGGTTGCGTCTGTAGTCAAGTTCCTTGCATCTGAAGATGCTTCATATGTTACGGGAGAAACTATTTGCATAACCGGAGGATTATATTAAGGTAATTATAAACGATTTGGCACCGTATTACATAGATTTTGAACCAATAT
>JASEHP010000190.1 GCA_030018605.1 Thermodesulfovibrionales bacterium | reverse complement strand
AGGTGCGCCCCTTTTTTACCCTATTTCATTTTCACACAAGAAAGTTTACACTACCCTAAAAGCTGGGGCGGCATAAGGATTGGACTGTCAACAAAAGAGGTGCATGAATCTATAAGTTCTTTTAAAAATGAAATCACTAAGCTCGTCGTCTTTTTTTCAATAATTTCGCTTTTAATCATAAGTATCAGCGCAAAGGTGCTTGCAAGGCCGGTAAGCAAACTGTCAAAGATTATGGACGGCATCAAGAGCCATGGCGACCTTGAAGTTGAAAACCAATATATTGAACTCAAAGACAGGCGGGATGAAATTGGAGAACTGCAAAAGAGTTTTCTATGGATGCTTCAGAGGCTTAGAGAGGCTGATAGAGAGCACAAAAAGACTGTAGAGGTCCTCACTCAGACAGAGAAAATGGTGGCTATCGGACGGCTTGCCGCCGGCGTTGCCCATGAAATAAACAACCCCCTGAGCGGAATGACGCTGTGTTTCAAAAACCTGATGGAAGCTGATGTGGACAATTTAACAAGAGAGAAGCTTGTCATGGCAATTAATGATGGTCTTCAAAAGATAAAGAATATCGTAGGACATCTCCTTGATTTCTCAAGAATGACAGTTACACAGAAGACGCCTGTTGACCTGAACAATCTCATAAACCGCCTTCTTATTTTGCTTAATTATCCTGCATCAAAAAAGGATATTGAGATTGTTAATGACCTGTCAGATGATATTCCGGAAATATTTGTTGATGAAAACAAGATGTCTCAGGTATTTATGAATATTATGATAAATGCCCTGCAGGCAATGGATGACGGCGGCAGATTGACAATAAGAACAAAGTCAGATAATGGCTTTTGTCTGGTCTCTATCGAAGATACAGGCGGTGGGATCGCTCCTGACATAATGTCGCACATATTTGACCCCTTTTTTACAACAAAAGGGGTTGGGGAAGGCACCGGATTGGGGCTTTCTGTCAGCAAAGGGATAGTGGAACAGCATGGCGGTATGATTGAAGTGGACAGTGAAGTCGGTGCAGGAACAACATTCAAGATAAAACTGCCGCTTGCTTAATAGCGTGAAACTATGGCACGGAAATTGATAAAGGCATAAATGAAAACCCTGTATACTTCAAAAGATTACTTAAAGAACCGGAGATTATCAGGAACAAGGCAGATGAAGATACTTGTCATAGAAGATGAACTCTCAGTAAGGCTTGGCATAATCTATACTCTTGAAGGCGCAGGATACAAGGTAAAGTCTGCCGAGAATGGCATTGAGGGGATAAAGCTCTTTGAGAAAGAACATTTTGAGATAGTGATAACAGACCTTAAACTGCCGGGCGCTGACGGGATTGAGGTATTAAAATCCGTGAAGACCATCTCTCCTGATACAGGAGTAATAATAATCACCGCCTTTGCAGATGTTAAAACCGCTGTTGAAGCTATGAAGGAAAGCGCTTATGACTATATCTCCAAGCCCTTTGATCCGGCGGAGCTGCTTATAGTGCTGGACAGGTTTATAAAACACAGGGGGCTTGAACTTGAAAATATAAGGCTAAGGGAAGAGGTAAAAGAGAAAAAGCAATTTGAGTGTATTATCGGAACCAGTCCTGTTATGCAGGCAATTTTCGAGCAGATAGGCGTTATTGCAAAGACAGACTCCTCTGTAATGATCTATGGGGAAAGCGGAACCGGCAAAGAATTAGTGGCGAATGCCATACATAACTTGAGCCCGAGGAAGGATAAACCCTTTATTAAAATAAACTGTGCGGCAATCCCTGAAACTCTCCTTGAATCCGAGTTGTTCGGACACGAAAAAGGGACATTTACCGGCGCTGTTCAGAGAAGGAAGGGGAAGTTTGAGGCGGCAGACGGCGGCACAGTCTTCTTTGACGAGATCGGAGACATGCCGCTTTCCTTGCAGGCAAAGCTTTTAAGGGTTCTTGAAAGCCATAGCTTTGAACGCCTCGGCGGGAATGAATCATTGACTGTAGATGTAAGGACTATATGCGCCACAAGAAAGAATTTAAAGGATGAAGTAAAGGCGGATAAATTCAGAGAGGACCTTTATTACAGAATAAATGTCCTGCCGATTACCTTGCCTCCGTTGCGGGAAAGGAAAGAAGACATACCATTGCTTGTAGAGCATTTCATTAAAGTATTAGGCAAAAAGACAGGGAAGTCTAACCTCTCTATTTTTCCTGCGGCGATGGATAAGGTCATGGCATACGGGTATCCTGGCAATGTAAGAGAATTGCAGCATGCAATTGAGATGGCTCTGACCTACTGCACAGGGAACATAATAGGATGCAACTGCTTGCCAGCGGAGCTGAAAGGAAATGAGATAGATAAGAGCGGTTATGTATTAAGCCGTGAAGACCTTTCATTGACAGAGAGGGTGAGGACATTTGAAAGAGAGATAATAGCCTATACCCTTGAAGAAACCAGCGGAAGAAAGAAAGAGGCTGCAAGGAAACTCGGAATCAGCAGAGAAACCCTATGGAGAAAACTAAAAGAGTACGATTTTCCGGTATCGGATTTATTAGAAGAGTAATCCTGCCGACGGCTGTAAACTAAAGTTAAACTTCTGCAACGCCCGGCTCATCCTTAAGTTGCATTATTGCAACCAAGCGGTGCTGTTACTTCCAGCCAAGTAAATAAAAAGTAAAGAAATATCTTGTTTTGCAAGGGGTATTATCCCTGGCATTGTTCTTGTATATATTTCTAAAAGATCCTCAGCCCAAAAAATACCAAAAAAGGAGTCAACTATAAAGAATTCTCCTTAATTTGGAATTTAACATTATGAGA
>JASEHP010000018.1 GCA_030018605.1 Thermodesulfovibrionales bacterium | reverse complement strand
GAGGCACTTCTGATCTCCTTACCTTGCGGGGTCGTGTTGATTCCGGCACTAATGCCATTAATTGCCCTCTGCCCTCCTTAACTCTCTTCCTCCACCTGCTTATGACCTTCCTATCGGCGCCAAATGCCTCCTTTGTTGCCTTCTCTCCGTATTCCTCATAAAACTTCATAATCTTCATACGCTGCCTTGCTGTCTCATCTTTATCAAACATCCTAAGGCTATAGAGCGTATCCTGCATCCTCCTATAGCCTCGTATCTTACTAAATATTGGGTATGCTCTGGCATAATGATCCACTACTTCTCAATGTCGCATATGTATCTTAACTTTTTCATTTTATTGACAAAAACTGGCAATAATTCTTAAAATAAAAAACGGCAAACGGTTACCGTTAAATTGGCGTCTGCTGCCAAAGCAGGGCAACAGAGCAGTAGAGTAACAGAACAGTAGAGCAGCAGAGCAGAAGTTGAAAAGTTACTAACACTCTGACACTTTGATACTTTGATGCTCTTGGAGGAACAAACAATGTGCAGACTGGCTGCGATAACATCAAATAAATATTTCTCTCCAATAGAGAACATCCTCGCCCTCGAGACCATGAAAGAGGGTCACGACGGCTCAGGGCTTGGGCTTACGCTCAAAGACCTCGGCGGTGAATTCGAAGAGTTAAAAGCATATCCGATACTGTCAGGCATCTGCTCTAAAAAGGGGATAGAGGTTGTTAATGATTATATGAAGAAAAAGGGGTTCAGGCTTGAGCATATATGGAATCCAAAGATAAAAACGGTTAAAGGAATAGCGCCGCGCGATCACTATTTTGCAAGAGTCTATGAATATCCTCCTGCTTACAAAGACAAATCTGCAGAGGAGAAAGAAGACCTTTTGATGAACACCCGGCTTGCCCTCAGAAAGATCGGCGAGCCAGATGAATCAATCTTTGCGTTCTCTTTTTACCCTGATGTTATCACCTTAAAAGAAGTCGGCGACCCTCTTGAACTTGGCGAGTTTTTCGGGCTTGACAGTGACGGCTTAAAAGCAAAGATCATATTTGCGCAAGGCAGGCAGAATACAAACTATCAAATATATCTTTACGCCTGCCACCCGTTTTTTATTCAGGGATATTGTTCAATGACAAACGGAGAAAACACAGCGTTCGTTCCGATAAGAGAATTTCTGATGGGCAGAGGGTTCCCCGGTTATATTGGCTATAACAGCGACAGCGAGGTTTTCACCCACATACTCCATTATACTGCAAGGCAGCTCGGATACCCCCTGCAATACTATAAGGATGTCATAACGCCGCTCAAGCCGGCAGAAATCGAGGCAAGAAAGGATTCTGATGCGCTGAAACTGATGAAGCAGTCACTGCGGCCGCTTTGCATAGACGGACCCAATATGGTTATCGGGTTCACTCCTGATGGGACATGCTTTATGGTTCAGGATTCAAAGAAACTCAGGCCCGGCGTGGTTGCAGGCATAAAGGGAAAATATGCGCTTATGTCAGAGGAATGCGGAGTTGATAAGGCTGTTCCTAAGAGAGACAAATCCATGGACATCTTCCCGATGAAATACGATATGGTCATTGTTTCCCCCGGAGCAGAGGAGGTTAAGGTATGGAACCAGCTTCAGGGTTAAGACTTGACCACAATCATGACCTTTCTCTAAGAGAATTTCCGTATATTGTCAGGTGGCGCGATGACAGGTGCAAAAGGTGCGGCAGATGCACTGCAGCATGTCCCGTTAAGGCGATTGAGGCTGCTGTAAAAATCCAGAGATATGTTGTTTCTGAAGGCGACTCCCCTGCTCCAAAGGCAGAAAGGAAGGTTATCCAGATTGTTGAGCAGGCAACTGATATGGAACGCTACTGTGTCGGATGCGGTGCCTGCACTCTTGTGTGCCCTAACGAGGCAATAGAGCCTGAATTCAATCCGCAGAATAAACTACTGCACTATAAAAATAAAGGGGGAGAGGGATATAAGAGAGGCGGAAGGAGAAACGATCCGGCTATCTCAACTCTGGATAGGCTCAAGTTCACAAGAATCTCAATGCTTACCGACCCTGCTCTTGATGCCGGAAGGCATGAGTTCAGGTTAAGAACTTTGCTCGGAAGGATACTGCCTCCGGAGGAACTGCCTCTTAAGCTCGTAAACGGTAAACTCATTGCTGATAAGGAAAGCGGCAGGTTTATTCCGCCAGTCCGCGAGATATATCCAATAATGATCGGCAGCATGTCAATCGGAGCATTGTCTCCTCCCATGTGGGAAGGCATTGCAATGGGAGTTTCATACCTCAATGAAGTTGAAGGAATGCCTGTTGTAATGTGCTCCGGTGAAGGTGGAATGCCGCCGAGGCTTCTGAAATCAAAATATCTTAAATACTTCATTATACAGATAGCATCAGGTTATTTTGGATGGGATGAGATTATACACGCCCTCCCCCACATGGTTGAAGACCCTGCTGCAATAGAGATTAAATACGGTCAGGGCGCAAAGCCTGGCGACGGCGGACTTCTTATGGCTCAAAAGGTTCTTAAGCTCATTGCAGGCATAAGAGGAGTTCCGCAATTTGTTGACCTGGCATCGCCTCCGACTCATCAGACTAAGTATTCAATAGAAGAAGCAGTTGCAAAGATGATTCAGTCCATGTCAATGGCATGGGGATTCAGAGTTCCTGTTTATCCAAAGATTTCCGGCACAAGGACGGCAAAGGCAGTATTAAATAATCTTGCGCGGAATCCTTATGCCGCAGCCCTTTCCATAGACGGAGAAGACGGTGGCACCGGAGCCGCATACAATGTATCAATGGACAAAATGGGGCACCCAATTGCATCTAATTTGAGGGAGTGCTATCTCGACCTTGTTAAACAGGGCAAACAAAATGAGCTTCCCTTGATAGCTGCAGGAGGCATAGGTAAAAAAGGCAATCTCGCGGCAAATGCAGCAGCGCTGATAATGCTCGGCGCATCTGCTGTTTCTATCGGCAAATATATAATGCAGGCTGCGGCAGATTGTTTCGGAGACGAATATAACAGATGCAACCTCTGTAATACAGGAAAATGCCCGAGAGGCATTACGACACAGGATCCTAAACTCTACAGAAGGCTTGATGCAGACAAGGTTGCAGAAAGAGTTGTAGAGACATTCAAAGCTGCTGATGTTGAACTCAGGAAGATATTTGCTCCGATGGGGAGAAGCACAGAGCTTCCTATAGGAATGTCAGACGGCTTAAGCACTGATGATAAAGCAATGGCAGAGAGGCTGGGAATAAGTTATGCGTGCTAAGAAGACATCAAAGCATCTAAGGGTCAAAGCATCAAAGGGTCAAAGTATTAAAAGCTCTGACACTCTGACACTCGGACACTCTGACACTTTTATCATTCACGGTAATATCAAAGGCAAGCGTGTACCTTCACGCATCCTTGAGGAGCAGATACAGCATGCTGTTCAGGAAGGCGCGAGGGAGTTTCGCATAATAGCCGATGGCCAGCACGGAATCGGCGGAAGGATCTGGCCGAGAGGCGAAAAGGTAAAGCTGACAGTCGAGGGCCCTGCGGGCCAGAGGCTTGGAAGCATGGGAATGCAGGGAACGGAGATACTTGTTAAAGGAAGCGTCTCCGATGATGTGGGATGGATTAACTGCGGCGCAAAAATAACTGTGCTCGGCGATGCGACAAACGGCGCATTCAATGCTGCTGCTCAGGGGATTTTATATATTCAGGGAAGCGGCGGCGCAAGATGCGACACCATGACAAAACATAATCCGAGATTTGACCCTCCTCAGTCTTGGTATTTCAGAAATGTCGGCGATTCATTTGCCGAGTTCAAGGCAGGAGGAATCGCAGTTGTCTGCGGAGTAAATCCTCGCAATCCGGAAAATATACTTGGCTACCGTCCCTGTGTTGGAATGGTCGGTGGAACAATATATTTCAGAGGACCCATTCAGGGCTATAGCGAAAAGGATGTCAAGCTCGTTGACCTGACTCCTCAGGACTGGAAATGGCTAAAGACAAACATGATGCCTTTCCTTGAAGCAATTGACAGGACAGCATATTTAAATGAACTTACAAAATCTCCTGACAACTGGAAAAAACTTATTGCTTATACTCCGCAGGAAAAACGAGGCAGAAAATGGATTAAGATGCCGACATCTGAATTTAGAAAAAACATGTGGGAAAAAGAGGTCGGACAAGGAGGCTTGTTTGCAGAATATCTTGACCATGAGCTTACATTGCTTCCGTATATCACGACTGGCACAGACAGAAGAAACAAGCCGATATGGGCAAATGAAAAGTATGCGCCTCCATGCGCATATGCCTGCCCGACACATATTCCATCGCACAAGAGGGCTTCATTAATCAGGCAGGGCAAACTGAACGAAGCACTTGAGCTTGTATTGCAATACAGCCCCCTGCCGGCAACTGTCTGCGGCGAGATATGCCCTAACCTCTGCATGCAGGCATGCACACGGGCAAGGCTTGATAAGCCTCTGGCAATAAACAAGATGGGAGAGCTTTCTCTCAACCTGCCTGTTCCCCCAAAAGACAAGCCTACAGGACATAAGATAGCCGTAATCGGAGGAGGTACTGCTGGAATGAGCGCTGCATGGCAGCTTGCATTGAAAGGGCACACTGTTGACCTCTATGAGTCGGCTGATAAGCTCGGCGGCAAGATAGAACAGTGCATACCGAGGGAGAGACTTCCTCATCAGATACTTGAAAAAGAAACATCCAGATTTAAAGAGCTTGGAGTAAATCTGCATCTGAATACAAAGGTAGATAAAAACAAGTTCAGCGAGATTTATAAAGGGCATGAGGTTGTAGTCCTTGCATGCGGAGCGCATCAACCGAGAAAGATTACATTCTCCGGCGCAGATGATACAGTGTCAGCCTATGATTTTCTCAAAGACATAAACCTTGGGAAAAAACCTGAACTTAAAGGCAAGAAGGTCGTTGTTATAGGCGCGGGTAATGTGGGAATGGACGCTGCATCGGAGGCTTATAATAACGGCGCAGAATCTGTCACTGCTGTTGATATACAGAAGCCGGCCGCGTTCGGCGAAGAGATGAGAATAGCAATGGCAAAAGGGACTCAGGTGCTCTGGCCCAAACTTACAGACAGCTATGATAAAAAGGACAGGAAACTTTTTTTCAAGGATGGTTCATCAATTGATGCGGACTTTGTTGTGATGGCAATCGGCGACATGCCGCAGCTTGATTTCCTTCCTCCTTCCGTGCATGCGGAAAAAGGCTGGCTATCTGTAAATGAAAATTATCAGACCTCCGACGTGAAGGTTTATGCAATAGGGGATGCTACAGGTCTCAACCTTGTGACACACGCCATTGGTCAAGGAAGGCTTGCGGCAGACTACATAAACTATCAGATAATGCATGCTCCAAGATGGCCGGAAATAAAACAGCCTATAGCCTACGAGAGAATAAAAGCAGAATACTACGATATCTGCCGTGGTGATTTCCCGGTTGAAAAGGAGGCAGAGAGGTGCATGTCCTGCGCTACATGCCGTGATTGCCGCATGTGCGAGGCAACATGCTACTGGGGAGCGATAAGCAGGGCTGAACATAAAGACGGGTCGTACGAATATGTTGTTGACGATAACCTCTGCATAGGCTGCGGTTTCTGCGCAGGAATATGTCCATGCGGGGTATGGGAGATGGCGGAAAATGTTTAGGCAGATTTTTACTGTTATTCAAATAAAAACAGATGGCTGCATTATTCTGGTATAATAGTTTTTGTGTCGTGTCTAAGGCTTAGAATTTATATTGCAGCAGCATTAATATTAATACTTGGGCTTATTTCCGGGTGCAGCAGAGAAGAGAAATACGGCCAGGCAATCAGTAAAGATGCACCCATCGTGAAAGTTAAGGACATCCATCTTGACCCTGCGCTTGAAGGCAAGGTTGTGAATCTTGAGGGCAAGATATTAAGCCAGTGTCTCAGTATTGGCTGTTGGTTTTATTTTACGGATGAGACAGGTGCGATTCTTATTGACCTTGCGCCAGCCGGTCTTTCCATAACCACTAAAAACCAGATAGGCAGAAATGCAAAGGTTACAGGGATTGTGAAAAAAAATGGCGACTACAAGATAATAGCTCAGGGAGTGGAGATAAAATAAGTGACCATTCTAAAACTCGCATTAAATAATATCAAGAGGCGTAAGACAAGAAGTCTCCTTACATTATTTGGCATTGCATTTTCTATTGCCGTGTTCTTTTCTATCCTCTCCATTAATAAGGGATTTGAAAGAGAGCTTGACAGACAACTCAAAAAAACAGGCATTCACTTTATGATTGTGCCCTCAGGATGCCCTTATGAAGTGGCAACGCTTGTCCTTCACGGCTCTATACTCCCGCAGCTCCTTAATGCAGATGTATTGGAAAAGGTCAGGACAACCGAGAGGCTTGAATTAGTCTCTCCGGCTCTCGTCACTCAACTTCCGAATCCCAGGGCAGGAAGGGTTGACACCATTTACGGGATTGATATGGCGGACGCCTTTAAGATTAAGCCTGAATGGCAGATAGACGGGAGGCTGCCTGCTGATAAGTTTGAGATACTTGCAGGTTCAGCAGTGGCTAACGCTTATAAGCTGAAACCGGGTGATGAAATTACCTATACAATAGAAAATAGAAGATTCAAAGTTGCAGGCATCCTTAAAGAGACAACGACTCAGGACGATGCCTTTGTCTATATGCATATCCAGACACTTCAGGAGATAATCAATAAACCGCAGGCAGTAACCGCCATATTTGCAAGGGCAAAAGACCCTGCCATGCTTGAAGACATAATAGGCGATATTTATATAAAGGTGACATCAGTTCAGATAATCACAATGGGTGAAATTATAGGGAGCATCATGACCATTGTTTCATCAGCGAAGTCGCTTGGCATTTCTATAGCTGTCATTGTGATTTTTATAAGCGCTATTGGCATTATAAATTTAATGCTTACTACAGTGTTTGAGCAAACCAAGGAAATAGGCATGATAAGGGCAATCGGGGCGTCAAGGTCTGATATATTCAGCATGGTAATAAATGAGGCCATTGTCCTCTCTGCCATTGGCGGCGCAGCAGGCATTTTTTTAAGCGTTATCTTTTCCCCTCTCATTGAAAAGATTGTCAGAAATATCACACCGTATGTGCCGGGAGGCAGGATAGTAACCTTTGGATACGAGCTTGCTGTTTTGTGCTTTTTTTTCTCTATTATTATTGGAGCTGTTTCAGGACTTTTTCCTGCGTGGAAGGCATCACGCCTAAGTCCTGTTGAAGCTATAGGAGGTTAAAAGATGTTGCCTGTTATTGCGCTTGAGGGGGTAGAAAAGATTTACAGAAGAGGTTCGGAGGAGATCCATGCGCTCAAAGATGTGAACATTACGTTTCAAGAGGGAGAATTCATCTCCATAGTGGGCCAGTCAGGTTCAGGAAAGACCACACTCCTTAATATTATGGGATGTCTGGATAGACCTACAAGGGGGACAGTAAAGATTGACGGGATAGAGGTTTCAACAATGAATGAGAAAGAGATTTCAAGGATAAGGAGAGAAAAGATAGGTTTTATCTTCCAGCAGTTCTACCTTATACCGGGGCTTACTGCAGCAGAGAATGTAGCGCTGCCGCTCAAATTCAGCAGAAAACCTATAGACAAAAAATATATCCTGTCTCTCCTTGATACTGTAGGGCTTGATATGAGGGCAAAGCATACGCCGGACCAGCTCAGCGGAGGAGAGATGCAGAGGGTTGCTATAGCGAGGGCAATAGCAAACCACCCTCATGTCATACTCGCTGATGAGCCCACAGGCACCCTTGACACAAAAAACAGCATGATAATATTCGAGCTTTTAAAATCCCTTAACTCCAGGGGGCTTACCATAATACTTGTTACTCATAATGTCGCTTTTGCTGAAAAGACAGGGCGCGTCATATCAATAAGCGATGGACAGATGAACTCTACCCGGTTAGATAGTAAACATATAACTGGGTCTATATAAAACGTATGGTTACACCCAAGCTTGCATATAAAAATTTCCTGAGACAGAAAAGGAGGAATCTTTTTACAGCAGCCGGGATTGCTGTCTCAATAGCGCTGCTTTTTTCTACTCTTTCCATAACAAAAGGGTTTGAAAAAAGAATGGGGACTGAGCTTCAGAGGACAGGGATAGATTTTCTGATTGTCCCTGTAAGCTGTGCCCATGAGGTTGCCTCGCTCCTTTTCTATGGGAAGTTCACCCCCACATTTTTAGACCAGGCAATAGTAGAAGAGATTAAAAGGTCCCCGGGAATTGAGATAGCATCTCCTATAATTGTGGCACAGATGCCTGACCCTAAAAAAAATAGAAAAACCCTCATTTATGGCTATGAGTCTGAATATATAAAGAAGATAAAGCCTGATTGGCGGATAAAAGGGGAAATGCCCGCAGGCTGGGATGCGCTGAGACTGAACAAGATATTAGTTGGTTCAGATATAGCAAAAGAGAAGGGATTAAAGATAGGTGACAGCATAAGTTATGGCAGCTGGACATTTCTTGTGAGCGGCATCCTTGAAAGAACTTTCAGTAAGGACGATGCATTCATTTATGCAGAGATACGCACAGTGCAGGAAGTGGCAATAAAGACAACAGGACTCCGTGTAATAGAAGTAGATGACCCGACCTGCGTCCTGAAACACAGGATCACAGATGACCCTATAAGCGCAGTGGCAGTGAAACTAAAGGGTGCCGCCTCTTTTATGGAGGTAAAGTCTGACCTCACAAAAAGAATCCCTAACATTAAGACAGTAACTGTTTCAGATGCAGTGAAAAGTGTCTCAGCTATCGCTGCCTCGGCAAAGACCCTTTCCCTTTCTATAGTAATCGTTGCCCTCATGGTAGGCGCTGCAGGTATAATAAATTCAATGTTGATAACAGTAAACGAGCAGACTCAGGAGATAGGAATGATGAGGGCCATCGGCGCGCTTAAGTCTGATATATTCAAGATGACCATCTATGAATCGTTAATTATAACAGGCACAGGCGCAATAGCAGGTATTATACTTGCCATAGTTGGCGCCTCTCTTATTGAAGAAATCATTGGAAGGCTTATCCCTTCTGTTTACAGCAAGGGACTTCTTGCCTTTGACATTGAGCTCGCTGCAGTATGTTTTCTTATGTCTCTTATTCTCGGAATCTGTGCAGGGCTTTATCCTGCATGTAAGGCATCAAAGGTAAGCCCTGTTGAGGCTATCAAAAGATTATAAAAAAGAGGGGAAGGCACAATATGCCTTCCCCTCTTTTAATTTTAAATCTCAGTAATTAGCATTCATTAATCGGAATGCTTTTCGGCAAATCTCTTTTTGGCAAGCCAAAAAGAGATTTAATATATGCCTTTATATCTTTCATTGTCTGTGAGTTGTGGTCAAGCTTTTCACCGCGCAGAATATTTACGACCCAAAAATTTATAACGGATTCAAGTTTATCTGTCTTTACACCCAGAATCTTGAATCCCTTTTTCCCATGTGCCGCTTCAAGTCCTCTTCCGCCAGGGTGGCATGAACCGCAGCTTATAGGAAGGGTCCCGAGTCCTGGATTATAAAACAGGAACTCCCCTCTTGTCTTATCACCTTCTGCGGCAGCGCTATAGGCATTAGAAAACTCACCAGTTACCGCAAATACCATAAAAACCCCGAGGACTACTAACACTGCAAAAATCAGTCTTTTCGTCATTTTTACCTCCTCCATATTATAATCCTCACCTGTTAGATATTTGGTAAAGGGGATTTCTATCCCCCTTACCAAAATTAAACTACTTCCTCCACCTGGCATCTGCTCCGCAGAGCATCTGGTCAGCCTTAATGTCCTGATATGACCTCGGGTCTAAATGACATCTGTCACAGCCTACTATTTTCATAGGTATTTTCAGCAAGGTGCCCTTTTGGCTTTTTGCATGGCAGTGCCTGCAGACAGATTGCATCCCCCCTATCCATTTGCCGGCATTAACATCAAGGAGTGCGATCTGTCCATCCTTAATCTTTTTACCGTCTACCTCAACATCAACCCTCAGTGTTGCTATGCCGTATTTTCCATCAGGTGATGTAACTATGTCATGGTTCTCGATGCCGGCCGGTTCTGCCGGAACAGGCACATCCTTTACAACTGAGAGGTCTGCTGCATTAAGCACAAGCGACCTTGTCCTTCCTGCCAGGAGTATCTGTTTCCCGTCGGGTGTAAATGAGCCTCTGAATGTTATAGTCCCTTTTGGGAATTCAGCCATATTCTTTGCCAGCACATTTAACTGTCCGTTCTCAAGCGCAGGTATATCAATAAGATAGAAGTGCTGTTTCCCATTATGGTCGCCGTGAGGTTCGGCTGCCTCGTTTACAGATAAAAAGAGAACCTTGTTGTCGGGGCTGTTGAAACCATGGGTGAATTTGTAGTTAACAGGGAGTTTGGGATTGCTGGCGAGCATAACCCTGTGCTTTAATTCAAGAGTAGCCTTGTCAATCACATCAATAAACGCGGGGTATCCCATAAATATCGGGAAGTAATATTTTGCAGACTGTCCCGATCCGCAGTAGAAGACTACCTTGTCAGTCTTTTTGAAGTCCATCACCTCTTTGGGCATGTCAAGCACCTTCTCTGCAGTCCACTTGCCTGTAACTGCATCAGCCTTCCCTACAATCAGCTTGGAATCCGGATGTCTGTAGTTGGACCAGAACAGTGTGTTAGGATTCTGGTTATCAACCCTTACATCATGGAGACCGTGGGTCGCTGCCCTTCCGAGATGTATAGGGTGCAGCTTATCCCCTGTCCATATAGCATACGTTGGTATCTTGAATGGTTTCTTTGTGTCAGTGGGGTCTATGGAGACAGTGGCATCAGCAATGTGCCCTCCATGACCTGCAACATAGATGTTTCCTTTATAGACTCCTTTTGGTTCGCCGCATCCCACGAGACTGATACTCAGAATCAGCATTACTGTTGTCAGCAACATAAACTTGGTTTTCATTCCCTAATCTTACCTCCTTTAAATTATTTGTGGGTATTACCCACTTTTCAACTTAAATAAAAATACTTCTTTTTAAATATTCTCTACCGTAAATCACCTCCTTACTGAATGTAAAATAAGATTGATGGCTATTCCTTCTTATTAGTATTTATTATCCGCATAACTTTGTCAATGTCAAATTAAAAATTTAGGGATGTAAGTTTTCCTCATCTTCCTCTAAAAGCTGTCTTATATATTTCAGCGCCTCCTGAGCGGCTTCGCCGTCTACTTTTTGTATGGCAAATCCTGCATGCACGATAACATAATCCCCTATCTGCGCTTCTTCGGGAAGAAGCATAAGGCTAATCTCCATCCTTGCGCCGTAGGCATCAACTGTTGCAAGAAGATTATTTACGCTGACAATCTTTGATGGAACTGCAAGGCACATTCTTTACCCCACTCCTGCAGTGTTTTAATTGCCAATGCTATCACTTCAAATGAAGGCTGTGTGTACTATTCCTCTTTACCTTCAACTCTTACATAAAGAGTTTCATCTGCGACAACAGGGAGCCTGTCAATCTCTCTTACTGCCTTAATGACATCCTTTTCTTTAGCTGTATGGCTTAACACAATGAGAGGAACTGCCTCTCCGACTCTTCTCCCTTTCTGAATAACAGAGGCAATGCTTATGTCATGGTCTCCGAGCACTCCTGAAATCTTTGAAAGTATGCCGGGTTTGTCATAGGCAGTGAATCTGAAGTAATACATCGCCTCAATGTCTTCAATCTTTTTAATCTTAAAGGTTTCGGGGTTTCGAGGCTTTAAGGTTTCAAGGATTCCCCGCCTTGACACCTTGACACCTTGACACTTGACTATCTTCTTCCCTATATCCACAATATCGCTTACAACAGCGCTTCCTGTCGGCATATCGCCCGCGCCCCTGCCGTAATAAAGCGTGTCTCCTACGGCATCGCCCTGCACGTAAATCGCGTTAAAAACACCGTCAACCTTTGATATAAAATAATCCTTTGGAACCATCGTGGGATGGACCCTGAGTTCTACCTTTCCGTCAGAGGCTTTTGCGATTGCAAGGAGTTTTATCTTATAACCCAACTCTCCTGCAAAGCCGATGTCCTGAGAAGTTATTCTGGTTATCCCCTCTTTGTAAACGTCATTGAACGAAAATGGTATGTCATACGCCAGCGATGCAAGAATCGCCAGCTTATGGGCTGAATCAATTCCTTCTATATCAAAAGTTGGATCAGCCTCTGCATAGCCGAGCCTCTGCGCCTCTTTCAGCGCATCGGAAAACTCAATGCCCTCATCAGTCATCTTTGTGAGAATATAATTTGAAGTGCCGTTTATTATTCCGTAGACTGCCAGTATCCTGTTGGCAATGAGACCCTCTTTTATAATTTTTATAATGGGAATGCCTCCTGCAACCGATGCTTCGAACCCGACCTCAACTCCGTGTTTTTCCGCTTCAGCCAGTATCTCGTTTCCCTCTGTGGCGATAAGCGCTTTATTTGCCGTTACAACATGTTTTTTATTGCGAATAGCCTTAAGAATAAAATCCTTTGCAGGCTTTATTCCGCCTATGAGTTCAACAACAACATGGATCTCAGGATCATTGATTATGCCGGCTGTATCGGTTGTCAGCATCCCCTTCGGCAGCTTAATCCCCCTGCTCTTTTTTATGTTAAGGTCGGCAATTTTCTTGAGATTTATGTCAAGACCGCTCCTCTGAGAAATAATATCCTTATTCTCAAGAAGAATCCTTGCCGTGCCTGTGCCGACAGTGCCAAACCCTATTATGCCTACATTAACCATCTGCTTAACACCTTCTTTATTCCTTTTGTTGCCTGTTTTATCCTGTGCTCATTCTCAACAAGGGCAAATCTCACATATTCATCCCCGCCTTCCCCAAAGCCTATGCCAGGAGATACAGCAACCCCCCCCTCTTTTATAAGAAGTTTTGCGAATTCAAGAGAGCCCATCTTTTTAAACTGCTCCGGTATCTCTGCCCACACAAACATGGTCGCCTTTGGAGAAGCCACATTCCATCCTGCATTATGGAGCCCGTTAATCAGCACATTACGCCTTGACTCGTATATTTTTCTGAATTCCCCTACACAGTCTTGCGGGCCCCTCAATGCAACAATGCTTGCTATCTGTATGGGCTGAAACATCCCGTAGTCAAGATAACTCTTTATCTTTATCAATGCGCCTACGACATCTTTATTGCCTACACAAAAACCGACTCTCCATCCTGCCATGGAATAGCTTTTTGTCAGAGAAAAAAATTCAACACCAACATCTTTTGCCCCCGGAACCTGCAATAAACTCGGCGCCTTGTAATCATCAAACACAAGGTCTGCATAGGCAAAATCATGGATAACAATTATATTATTCTCCTTTGCAAAATCAACAATCTTTCTGAAAAAATCCATGCCCTCGACAACCTGTGTTGTCGGATTATGAGGGAAATTGATAATAAGCATCTTGGGCCTCGGCCATGTTTTCTTGAATGTCTTTTCCATCTCCTCAAAAAAATCAATTCCCGGCCCTATCGGGATGCTTGAAACTTCGCCTCCCGCGATTATAACGCTGTAAGGATGTATAGGATACGCCGGCGTCGGCGTCATGACAACATCTCCAGGCTGAATGGTCGCAAGCGCAAGATGCGAAAGCCCTTCTTTTGAGCCAATAGTTACAACCGCCTCGCTTTCAGGGTCTAAATCAACGTCAAATCTCCTCTTGTACCACTCGCATATTGCCATTCTCAATTGCGTAATACCTTTTGATGCGGAATATCTGTGGTTCTTCGGGTTATTGGCAGCCTCGCAGAGTTTGTCAATAACATGCTTAGGCGCAGGCATATCAGGATTACCCATGCCGAGGTCAATAATATCCTCGCCTCTTTTCCGCGCCTCCATCTTTAGCGCATTGACTATCGCAAACACATAAGGTGGAAGCCGCTTAATCCTGTTAAACTCAAACATTTATCTCTCCTCTGGTGAATGGGTGAATGGGTTGATAAGTAAATCCGCTTATGAATTTTTGCGATTCACCAATTCACCGATTTACCGATTCACCAATTATTCACCGATTATTATACATTTCTTCCGCATTCATTGAACTCCTTACAAGAGGAGCTGATGCGGCATATCTAAAACCCATGTCGAGAGCTATCTCTCTATATTCATTAAAAATCTCAGGGCTAATATACTCCTTAACAGGCAGGTTCTTCTTGGACGGCATGAGATACTGCCCTATTGTAACTGTATCACAGCCTGAACTTCTTAAATCCTTCAATACGCTAACAACCTCATCAAATGTCTCGCCGAGCCCAAGCATCAGTCCGGACTTAGTGGTTATCTCAGGCGCTATGGTCTTTGCGTTTGATAACACATTCAGCGACCTTGCATAATCTGCCTGCGGTCTGACATAGAAATAAAGCCTCGGCACAGTCTCTACATTATGGTTATAAACGTCAGGCATAGACCCAAGAACCGTTTTAAGGGCGTTGTAATCGCCTTTAAAATCAGGCGTGAGAACTTCAACAGTTGTATCAGGAAGATGTTTTTTTACTGCCCTGACTGTCTCAGCAAAATGCTTAGCGCCTCCGTCTTTAAGGTCATCCCTTGTTACAGATGTTATAACAATATATTTAAGCCCCATCTCCTTTGCTGCCAGAGCAACCCTTTCAGGCTCATCTTCATCAAGAGGTTTCGGCATTGAGGACTCCACAGAACAAAAACCGCAATTTCTTGTGCATACAGAGCCGAGTATCATAAAGGTTGCGGTAGGCTTTGAAAAACATTCACCCTGATTTGGACAACGCGCCTCTTCGCAGACAGTTGAAAGGCGGCGGCTCCTTAATATCTGCTTTGTGTCATGAACTCCCATAGGGCTTTTTACTTTTATCCACTCCGGCAATCGCATGGTTATTAAACATAAAAGAAATGCAAAAGTTTGTCAATCACAGGCAGGAAATTGGCATTATCTATTTCTGATTTTTTCAATAGCTTTCTTCGCCTCAGTAGCGACGATTGTGTCCGGATCCGACGCAGCATGTTCGAGGGCAGGCAATGCCTTTGCCCCTCCTATTTGACCAAGACTCCGAGCTGCGCTTTTTCGAACCATATATGAAGTGTCATTTAGTGCCTGCGAAAGGGGAAGAATTGCTTCGGAAGCGCACAACATGCCGAGTGCTTTTGCAGCACTCTTTCTTACACGCTCCTCGGGATCTTTGAGTATTTTTATAAGATTGGGTACAGCTCCTGCAATGCCAAGTTCACCGAGAGAAAAAACAGCATTACTTCTTACCGCCATATTGGGATCCCCAAGCGCCTCAACCAGAGCGTCGTAAGCTCTTTTGTCTTTAAGTTTCCCGAGATCAGTTGCTGCCTGTGTTCTCTCTATCCCGCTGCCTTTTTTAAGGTTCTCGATTAACTGCTCGAATATCATCTTTCCTTTAAAATTTTCATATTGTCTTATATTTATAGAAATGCTACCAGAATAGCTAAGCAGTAAGCAACAGAATTACACGATATTATAATTTGCACTAAATAAATTTGACCACCGTATCCGTACCCATTGAACCGAAACCTACCCAGCAACTTCCTTATGCCGAGGGAATAGGCTGGGAGCAGACTTTATGTTAAAATATTACCTATGCTTTATTCAGAGGATATTAATTTTCAATGAACGGGATTCTGCCTTCTATTTATATTCTACTTGCCATATTTCTATGGAGTTCCCTCGGCGTTGTCGTAAGGCTTGCGGCTATTGAAGTTCATACTCTTATCTTTTATTCGGTTATAGTCTCTCTAATCGTTCAGGGAATAATCCTGTCTCGGAAAACTTACAGAAAAGAGTTCCCGAGTCCAAAATTGCTTCGATATCCTCTGGTTCTCGGCGCTGCTTCATTAATAAATACCTTTTCTTACTTTCTAGCTTTTAAATATACGACAATAGCCAATGCCGTTCTCACTCATTACACGGCTCCGATAATCGTTGCCTTTCTCGCGCCCCTATTCCTAAGAGAAAAAGTAACAAAGGTGATTATTATTTCAATAGTCATAGCTTCGGCCGGGCTGTGGATAATGCTTAACGGATTTACATTCAATAAAGGAGACGCCATCGGAATAACTGCGGGGCTTATATCCGGATTTGCTTATGCTGTAGTCGTTATCCTCATCAGAATTTACACGCAGAGCTTTAACCCTGTAGTGCTTGCTTTTTTTTCAAATTCAGTCATCGCAGTTCTTCTTGCGCCCTTTGTCAGGGAGTTTCCGGTCAATGCGCTCTGGGCCATTCTGGTAATGGGAATTGTCCATTCAACAATCGCACCGATACTATACTTTAAAGGCCTGCGCTATGTCTCTGCCGGCAGAACCGCAGTGCTTGGATATCTTGAGCCTGTTATCGCAATAATATTCGGCATAATATTTTTGAGTGAATTGCCGGGAAAAGGCTCGATTATCGGCGGCCTGCTGATAATATTTTCAGGGTATCTGACACTGAGAGGAGAAAAGTAAGATTATCCTTCGCTTCAGAACTTTTCGTAGTATCGCAAAAAGTCACATTAGGAGACTGCACTATGGCGCTAAAAACTTTGGCACTGTGGGGTCTTTTGCCATAAAACTTTTTTGCTTCCGCTATGGCAAGCGGTTTCTCATCTTTTATTTCAAGTATATACTGTCCCAGACTGTCCCAGAGCGTAGCCTTCCAACACCTCAATTGCCTGAAAATCCTTCTTGTTCTGAGTATAAGTAATTGCTCCGATACTGCGGGCAGAGGCAACAATTAAACAATCATTTGTAATGGAAGAACTTTTTTAAATATCGCACCCTTTTATGCGCTGTAATTCTGATAAAATTTCACCTGCCTTTTCGTAGGCGTTCAAATTTTGAAAGCTTACACTTCTGCGCTGTTATTTGAAGGAATAACTCCCTTTCCCTCTGAATTCCAGAATGCCTTTGTCTCTTAGAATCTGTAACTGCCGGTCACTCATTCGACTCGCCGAGGAGATCGGATTTTGGGCGGCAAATTCTATTTGTTTTTTGTTATAATTTATTTGTCAGACAGGAGGGGCTATGAAATTACATATAAAGATTGAGCAGGATCAATCAGGCTATTATGTGGCGGAAGTCCCCGCGCTTCCCGGATGCCTTTCGCAGGGCAAGACTTACGAAGAGGCATTAAAAAACATCAAAGAAGCTATTGAGGGCTGGATTGAAGTAATGGAATCCAAACAATCGCCCGACCTCTCACGCCTTGTAGAAGTCGCAGTCTAATGAGCAAATCACTGAAGCTCTGTTCCGGAGCCGGTGCAGTGCAAAAATTCAAAAGGGCAGGATGGACCGTTGCCCGCCAGAAAGGCTCTCATGTGATGATGACAAAACCGGATTATCAATGGACATTATCAATCCCCCTCCATGATGAGCTTGGTCCGGGACTTCTTAGCAAGCTTATAAAACAAGCCGGTCTCACTGTTGAGGAATTTAATAGACTGTAACTTCTGCGTCATTTGAAGGAATAACTTCCTTTCCCTCTGAATTCCAGAATGCCTTTGTCTCTCAGAATCTGTAACTGCCGGTCGCTGATGCGACTCGCCGAGGAGAGCTGATTTTTGGGGAGGGTTAAGGATATTACCTGTAAATTTCTTTTCTATGCAGCGCTCTGCAACACTTTATAACTCTTGATTCGATATCGATTTCTATCCCGATTC
>JASEHP010000189.1 GCA_030018605.1 Thermodesulfovibrionales bacterium | reverse complement strand
TAACGGGTAAAACCCGTTTATATAAATCTTATAACACAAATTCTTAGTAGGAGGGTTCATGGCTATATTAACCATATCGAGGGAATTCGGGAGCGGCGGCAGGGAAATAGGCCTGATGGTGGCCAAAAGTTTGAACTACGAGTACGTTAATAAAGAGCGCCTGCTTGCAGACATACATGCCACAGGCAAAGAATGGGAGGAATACGGAAAACATCTTGACGAGCACTGCCCCACTATCTGGGAAAAATACGACTGGTCTTTCAGGGGCTTCACCGCCCTGCTCCAGAGCCTTATCCTGAATTATGCGCTTAATGACAAAGTGGTAATCATGGGAAGAGGCGGGAACTTTCTGCTCAAAGACATTCCTTATGCGCTCAGGGTCCGGGTTACAGGCCCGATTGAACAGAGAGTTGAAAGGATAATAAAAAGAGAATCCTTTGACAGGAACATGGCACACTGGCTTATTGAAAAAACAGACAAAGAAAGGGCATGTTTTATCCATTTGATATACGGTAAACACTGGGACAGCCCTGAAGAATACGACATGGTGCTGGATGGAGGTTCAAAGACTCTTGATGAACTTACAGCTATCGTTAAAAAAGCCCTGCTTGAAAAAGACAGGTTTAAGACAGAAGATGCAAAGAATAAACTCATGCTGAGGTCTCTTGCCGCAAAGATAAAGGCAGAACTGCTTACCGACCCATCGTTCTTTATCCCCACACTTGACGTTATTTATGACGGTAAAGAGATTCTCCTCCGCGGGGTCATACACACCCCTAAAGAACACAAGCGCATTGAGGAAAAGGCAAAAGAACTTGCAGGAGATGTGCCCATAAAATGCGAACTGCATTACAGGGGATAACATTTATAAAATTTTCATCTTCTTCCACACATAATAAACCCTCTGCAAAACCGTCACATGCGTAAGTACAAACATTATCCAGAGCACAGGCGTAAACCATCCGGTCAGCAAAGCGAATATCAAAAGTATAATCCTCTCAGGCCTTTCCATAATGCCTGTCTTGCACTCTTCCCCAAGTCCCTCTGCCCTTGCCCTTGCATAGCTGATTAAAAATGCGCCAACTAATGTGCCGAGGCTTAAAAATGCTCCGTTATGCTCACCTTTTGAAGCAAGATACCATGCAACAGAAAGAAAAAGAAATGCATCGGAATATCTGTCAAGCACTGAATCAAGAAAAGCCCCGAACTTTGTAACTTTATTGTTCACCCTCGCAGAAACGCCGTCAAGCATGTCAAACAAACCGCCGAGGAGAACAAGCAAGCCTCCGAGCTTTATGTTATATGGAATAACTAATGCGGCAATGGCTGTGATTATAAAACCCGTTATCGTAAAAATATTTGGATGGATTCTGATTCTTTTGAGTATCGGGCTGAGAGGAGCGTCTAAGAAATGACCAAGCTTTACACCAATCATTTATTCCTTTTTCCGGCAATAAATTCTTCCAGCATATTGCGTGCCTCTTCATCGGAAAACTGCTTAATAGGATGCTTCATGAAATATGCCGAAGGAGATATAAGCACACCTCCTGTTCCCCTGTCGCGCGCAATCTTGCAGCACCTTATCGCATCTATGACAACACCTGCGCTGTTTGGTGAATCCTCCACGGACAGCCTGAGTTCAAAATTAACAGGAATATTTCCGAAACCCCTTCCCTCCATCCTTAAGAAGCAGACCTTGTTGTCTTTAAGCCACGGGATATAATCCGAAGGGCCTATATGAATATTATCCGCATTGAGAGGATTGGCAAGCTGTGACTGGACAGCCTCTGTCTTTGAGATCTTCTTGGATTTCAGCCTTGTATGGTTAAGCATATTAAGAAAATCTGTATTGCCACCGACATTCAACTGATATGTGTTGTCAATCTTTACTCCTCTGTCAATGAACAGCTTTGTAAGCATCCTGTGTATTATCGTTGCGCCTATCTGGCTCTTTATGTCATCGCCTATAATTGGAATATTTTTCTCTTCAAAGCGCTTTGCCCACGACCTGCTGGATGCTATAAAGACAGGCACACAGTTAACTAAACTCACGCCGGTTTTCAGACACGCCTCTGCATAAAAGGCAGTTGCCTTATCAGAGCCGACAGGCAGGTAACTAAGAAGCATGTCAGCGCCGCTTTGTTTTAATGTCTTTGCGACATCGCAGGGCTTTTTGTTCGAGACAATGAATCTCCTTTCCTCGGGATAATCTTTCAGGTGCCGTGAAACGCCGTCGAGAACCTCTCCCATGTTGACGGTAACTTTGAAATGCGGAAGATTTTTATTGAACGTCTTGGTGCAGTTGGGCTTTGCAAACACAGCCTCGTTCAGCGGCTTTCCAACCTTTCTCTTATCTATATCAAACGCAGCGACTATTTCTATATCGTCAGGCGTATAGCCTCCGAGTTCATAATGCATTAACCCAAGTGACCTGTCAGGATGCCTTCTGCCCAGACTTTTGTAATATTCGATGCCCTGAATCAGCGAACTGGCGCAGTTCCCTATGCCTGCAATTGCAATGCGTATCTTGCCCATAACCGTCCTTTCAAGTCCTCCGTTATTTCCTTATGCCCTGCCCTTTGCATTTCTTCTGTAAAGCAGTCTTATCAGGTCTTCGAGTCCTATGTTAAACTCTCTAAGAAGCATTTCCATTGATTCCTCGCACGACGCGATAAATTTTTTCCAGATCCTCTGGACAGTATCCTTGTCAAGCCCAGCCATGTCTGCGGCCTCCCTGAAACTTTTGCCTTCAAGCAGGTAAAGCATTACTGGTAGTGTAAACTTTCTTGTGTGAAAATGAAATAGGGTAAAAAAGGGGCGCAC
>JASEHP010000188.1 GCA_030018605.1 Thermodesulfovibrionales bacterium | reverse complement strand
CGTTCTGTCATAGTAAGATGTTTGTATTGTTTTTCCATAGACACTTAGAATAGCAGCTCCTTTTCTGCTCTCCCAAGTGTTGCACTTCATTATTGAACTGGCTATTGAATTTTGCCTTGAAATTTTCAATTTTGACTTTTGCATTTTGAATTTATTTCATACCTGCTTTGTGTGCCGGGAATAAGGTTTTCTTCAAAAACTCCAACGCATTATAATTCGTCAGATCAAGGTGTATGGGCGTTATGGAGACATAGCCTTTTTGAACAGCGTCAATATCCGTGTCCTCTCCGTGCTCCCAGTAAGGAGTGCCTCCGCCTATCCAGAAATGCTTTTCTCCACGCGGGTCGTATGTCTCCTGAATGGCATTATCATAGATGCGTTTCCCCTGCCTTGTGAATTTTATCCCGTGAATGTTCTCTTTTTTTACATTAGGCAGGTTGACATTAAGAAGGGTATCATAAGGAAGCGATTTTCCAAGCGCATACTTTGCGATTTCAATGGAATAGTAAGCCGCTGTATCAAAATGGAATTTTTTCTCTCCGACTATTGAGACAGCAAACGAAGGTATTCCCATTATAGTGCCCTCTATAGCCGCCGAGACAGTGCCTGAGTAGGTAATATCATCACCGACATTTCCGCCTTTGTTGATGCCTGAGACAATCAGTGCAGGTTTTTCAGGCAGTATTTTGTTAACGCCTATTGCAACACAGTCCGTAGGAGTTCCGTTGACTGCATAAATGTGCTCGCTTAGCTCTTCAGCCTTCAGCGGCCTGTGCAATGTTAATGCATGGCTTACAGCGCTCCTTTCCCTGTCAGGCGCAACAATATAGGCGTCTCCAAGTTCCTTCATCGCCCTGAAGAGCGCAATAATTCCATGAGAATGCACTCCGTCATCATTTGTGACAAGGATAACAGCCATTAAATATTGTATCACAATCTACAAGCAGACTGGCATAACCGAAATCTGCTGATAGACAGGCTTGTCTTTCGCTTCCGTAGAGATTTTTCTGTCATTCTACCCAATCCTGTCTATAGCTACTTTAGTGGCATAATAAGATGGAAAGAGGAAATGAACTATGGTAGCATTGTAATACATAAAAATATGAAGGATTATCCGCCAGAATACAGAAATTTTTCCCTCTCAGCGCCCGAAAAGTTTTCGTTTCCGCTTGATGTCTTTGATAAATGGGAAAACAGGCCGGCGCTTTACTGGACAGACGGAGTAATTGATAAAAAACTTTCATTCGCTGAATTAAAACTCCTCTCATCAAAAGGCGCAGGCGCGCTCAAAAACACAGGGATTGGAACGGGTGATAAAGTTCTTGTTATGGTCCCCGGCATTCCGGAATGGTGGGAGGTAATGCTTGCTCTTATGAGGATAAACGCAATTCCGATACCTGCCACAACCCTACTGACATCAAAGGACATAGAATACAGGCTTGCGGCAACGGATATAAAGGCAATTATCGCAGCAAAAGAAGATGCAGATAAAGTGAAAGATGCTTTAAAGGCGCATGGCAATATAGTCCTACTAATAATCATTAATCCCCCCATCCCCCCTTTAGAAAAGGGGGGCGAGGGGGGATTTTATGGTGAAAGACCTGGCTGGCACAACTACACGGAAGAAAGAGACAGCTCAGACGCCTTTGAAGGCGAGAGGGCTTTCTCATCAGAGCCGGCATTAATCTATTTCACATCAGGCACAACAGGCCCTCCGAAAATGGTG
Source organism: Thermodesulfovibrionales bacterium (assembly GCA_030018605.1). Lineage (GTDB taxonomy): Bacteria > Nitrospirota > Thermodesulfovibrionia > Thermodesulfovibrionales > UBA1546 > UBA1546. The sequence continues at coordinate 1,112 of JASEHP010000188.1, read as the reverse complement.
CTTCATACGCAGGCATCCTATCCGCTTGCGCACCTGATAACGGGCAAATACTGGCTGGATCTGAAGCCCGGCGATATGCACTGGAATCTCTCAGACCCGGGATGGGCAAAGGCGGCATGGTCAAGCCTGTTTGGCCCGTGGCATATGGGAGCAACAATATTTTCATTTTACAGAAAAGGAAAGTTTGATCCTTCGCTGACAATGGAAATTTTGCAGAAATATCCAATAACAACATTCTGCGGGCCTCCAACAGCTTACAGGATGATTGTAAAAGAGATTCAAGATTCTCGCCCCGGCGAGTCGCCTGAGGCAACAAAATTCAAGTTTAAATCTGCCCGGCACTTTGTTGCAGCAGGCGAGCCGTTAAACAAAGAGATAATTGAAATCTGGAAAGAGAAAACCGGAGAATATATTTATGACGGTTACGGGCAGACAGAGACAGTGAATATTCTGGCAAATTTCAGATGCCTTCCAGTAAAACCGGGTTCCATGGGAGTGCCGGTTCCGGGATTTTCTGTTGATATTATTGATGACAGCGGAAATCCGGTTTCTTTAAATACCGAAGGCGATATAGCAATAAAAATAAAGCCTGAAAGGCCTGTGGGGTTATTCAGGGAATATCTCGGAAACCCGGAGGCAACAGAGAAAACAGTGAGAGGCGATTGGTATATCACAGGAGACAGAGCATATAAGGACGAAGACAGCTATTTCTGGTTTATTGGAAGGGCTGATGATGTGATACTTACGTCGGGTTACAGGATTGGGCCTTTTGAGATAGAAAGCATTTTAATAGAACACCCCGCCGTAAAAGAATCCGCTGTTGTTGCAAGCCCGGATGAAATAAGGGGCGAAATTGTTAAGGCATTCGTTGTTCTGATAGGCGGATATAATCCATCGGATGCTCTTACGAAGGAGCTTCAGGAATTTGTTAAAAGCCGAACTGCGCCGTATAAATATCCCCGCAAGATTGAATTCGTTGACGACCTTCCAAAGACCATAAGCGGAAAAATAAAGAGAAAAGAACTGAAAATGAGAGAATTCGGAAAGACTTGAAAATTCCTATGAAAAAGTTACGATACATATGCGACGTTAAGGAGTAATGGATCATTATG
>JASEHP010000187.1 GCA_030018605.1 Thermodesulfovibrionales bacterium | reverse complement strand
GTTTAGATCCATTGCACCATTTTAAAATGGTGCCAAAACTTTTACAATTACCTTATTTTATTCAAGTCTTGCCTCTGTTGCCTTCCAGTCTATGTTCTTAAAGAAAGCCTCTATGTAGTCGGCCCTCTTAAGCCCGTAGTCAATCATGAAGGCATGTTCAAATACATCCATTATGAGAATCAGGCTGCATCCTGCAGGATGGGATACGTCATGCTCGTTTATCCAGAAATTAATCAGCCTCCCGCTCTGGTTGTCCTGATACAGGGCAATCCAGCCGATGCCCCTCATTGTTCCGGTTGCCTTAAAATCCTTTTCCCATGCCTCATAACTGCCGAAGCCCTCCGCAAGTTTCTTTGCGAGCCTGCCTCCACTGTCAATCCCGCCTTTGCCTCCGAGGTTTTCAAAATAATACTCATGAAGCCTCATTCCATTAAACTCCCAGCCAATCCTTCTTTTGAGTTCCGCAAATTCCGGCGTGCCGGTTTTTCCGTCCTTCAACATCTGGTCAAGCACATCCAGCACTTTATTGGTATTCGTCACATATCCCTGATAGAGGGTAAAATGGTTTTTCAGCAATGTCTCGCTGAAACCCTCTATCCCTATGAGCTTTGAGTAGTCCTTTGCCGCATATGACATAACTTTTACCCCCTCTTGCTGTATTTATGAACGGCTTCTACAGCTGCAATGGCATTCTTTACAGGCGTCTCCGGAAGTATCCCATGCCCGAGATTGAATATATGCCCTTTTGCGTTTTCAGCTTTGATCAGTATGTCCTGAATTTTTTTCTCAAGCTCTTCCCCGGACGAGAAGAGCGCACATGGATCGAGGTTGCCCTGAACAGCCGCTTTTTTGCCGAGCCTTTTTATCGCATCAGCGATATCAATCCTCCAGTCAACACCTACGACATCGGCGCCTGACTTTTTAACGTCCTTAATAATTCCGGCGCAGTTATTCGCGAAATATATTACCGGAGTTTCAGGATGCTGTTTCTTAAGACTGCTCACAATTTTTTTAACATAAGGCAGTTCAAACTCCTTATAGTCATCGGGTGCAAGTATGCCTGCCCACGAGTCAAATATCTGCACAGCCTGAGCGCCCGCAGCAATCTGGCTTGAAAGGTATGAAATGACCGTATTGACAATCTTCTTCATAAGCTTCCCATAAAGCTCAGGGGATTGAAACATCATCTTTTTTGTATTTAGAAAGTTTTTTGAGCTTCCGCCTTCAATCATATAGGTGGCAAGCGTAAACGGCGCTCCTGAAAATCCGATAAGGGGAACTTTTTTCTCAAGTTCTTTTCTCAGTATCTTTATAGTATCCATCACAAACGGCACGTCTTCCTCAGGCTTTATCTTTTTGAGCCTTGAAACAGCAGCGTCGTCCCGTATGGGGTTGTATAGAACAGGGCCTTTTGATTCCGAAAATTCAAGCTTCATGCCCATTGCTTCAAGCGGAATTAAAATATCAGAAAAGAGTATGGCCGCGTCAACGCCGAGTATATCAACAGGCTGAATCGTCACCTCTGCCGCAAGCTCCGGCGTCTTGCAGAGCGTAAGGAAATCTACTTTTGATCTGACTTTCTGGTATTCGGGAAGGTATCTGCCTGCCTGCCGCATAAACCACACAGGCGTATAATCAGTTTTTTCTCCCCTGCACGCCTTTAAAAAAGTATCGTTCATCTTACCACCTTCTTTTTCATTTTTATTGGAACGTATCCGCAGAACGGCTCTTCTTCAAGATAATCGCCGTGAATAGAATATGCCCTTGCCCTGCATCCACCGCACACTGTTATATATTCGCATGAGCCGCACCGGCCTTTATAGCTCTTAAAATCGCGCAGCTCTTTGAAAAGCTCTGAATTCTCCCATATCTCCTTAAAAGATTTTTCTCTTATATTCCCGGCAGGCTTCGGGAAATAGCTGCATGGAAGCACATTGCCATCCACATCAATCAGGCAAATAAGCTGTCCTGCGAGACAGCCCTTTGAGCCTCCTGTAGAGAATTTCAAAGTCCTTTTTTCAAATTTAGCGCCCTCTTCTTTTGATTTCTGCAGAACCACCCTGTAATAATGAGGCGCGCATGTCGGCCTTACAAGCATGTCCTTTTCGCCCTTTTCCATCTCATAATGCCAGTCAAGAATTTCCTCATAATCCTCTTTTGAGATGAGTTCGCTCATTATCTCTTCGCCCCTTCCTGTGGGCACTATCATGAACATATACCAGGCTGTTGCGCCCAGTTCCTTTGCAAGTTTATATACCTTGGGTATTTCCTCCTGATTTCTTTTTGTGAAAGATGAATTGATAATAAATTCTATCCCGTGCTTCTTAAAAAGCCTTGCAGCGTTTATTGTTCCTGCAAAAGCGCCCTTCTGGCTTCTGAAGTCATCATGCACTTTTTCATCAGAGCCGTCAATGCTGAGCGAGACTATCTTAATCCCTGAACTCTTTATCTTTTCGCAGGACTCATCCGTAACCAGCGTGCCGTTTGTAGCAAGGCACATTCTCAATCCCTTTTCCGTGCCGTACCTGGCAATCTCAAAGACATCATCCCTTACCAGCGGTTCGCCTCCTGAAAGAACAACAACAGGCTTTGCGTAGCTTACGACGTCATCTATTATCCTGAATGCCTCTGATGCAGGGAAGTCAGGATGACCCTTTATTTCCATCTCTGAAGACGAGCGGCAATGCACACAGCGCAGGTTGCATCTCCGCGTTATTTCCCATGCTATCCACTTAGGCGCAAATTCCATAGGTAGATATTATAGCTGTATCCTGTTTAAATTTTCATCCCACGCATTAAATCATCTAAAATGTAACCGGGAAGGTACTGGTTAAATCATCTAAA
>JASEHP010000186.1 GCA_030018605.1 Thermodesulfovibrionales bacterium | reverse complement strand
GTTTCAAAGGAGAGCTGCAACCTCTGCCACTTCAAGAGCGGAAAGGCAAAGTTCGCTGAGGAGCGTGCAAAATGCTCACTCTGCCATAAAATACCAGAGGAGCCGTTTAAAAAGGCAGAAAAACCTGAAGAAAAACCTATCACGCATAAGGAGCTTGAAGAGAGAAAGGTGTCATGTGCAGACTGCCATCTTGAGATTGTGCAGGGCAACGGCCAGATAAAGCAGGAAAAATGTCTTGACTGTCATGAAAATACAAAGGAGCTCTATAAAGATGTAAAGAACAAAAAAGTAATGCACAAGGAGCATGTGGCCAAACAGACAGCATCATGCTTCAACTGTCATGAGCCGATAATACACAAGAGGCATGAAAAGAAGGAGTTTTATGTTGAGGCATCTTTAAAGAACTGTAATGCATGTCATGCAGAGCCGAATTTTTATCCAAAACTCCTCCTGATTGGAGAGGGAGGCAAGGGAATAGAGAAAACCTACCCCAATGAGCATCATGATGTGATGACAAATTGCATCGGGTGTCATACAAAGGACGACCGTGATGAAAAGGGCAATAAGGTGAAAAAGGGTTCACCAAAGATGTGTGCTGACTGTCATACCGAAAAAAAGGAAAAAGCGCCAAAGGAGGTGAAAGACAAGGTTGAAAAGGAGTTAAAGACGGCAAGGGCAATAGAAAAGGAGGCAATTACAGCTATTGAAAAGGCTAAAGGCAAAATGCCTAAAGATAAACTAAAAAAGGCAACAGCGATGTTAAGAGATGGACAGGAAAATCTGCGCATGGTTGTTGCAGGAGGGGGGGGTGCATAACAAGAAATTCTCTGTAGTGCTCATTGACGCAGCAATGAAGAATTTTGAGGACCTCATTGACGAACTGAAAAAAGAGGGAAAGTAGGGGCGCCTGCGAAGTCAGGCATGGTATCAACAATTTAAACAGCAATAGGCGGTGTTTATGGGTGAGAATAAGGAGTTATCTCGTCGTGAACTGCTAAAGGCAGGCGGCGCTGTAGCTGCTGCGGCTGCTACGGTTAGCCTTCTGTCTGCTGCAAAGACAGAGGCTGCGGCTAAAGTTCCGCGCTATGCAATGGTCATTGACATGAGGAGGTGTGTTGGCTGCTATTCATGTCAGGTGTCATGCAAGATGGAAAATTCTGTTCCGATGGAAGGCTATAATGCACGGGTAGCCTCTGTTGACAGGGGAGAGTATCCAAAGCCGGAGAGGATATTTATGCCTGTATTATGCAACCACTGCACAGGAGCTAAAGATAAAGGTGAAGTTCCTCCCTGCGTTGAAAAATGTCCTGAAGCAAAAACCGGAGAAAGGCGTGAATTAGGCGGGGTGCGCTACAGGACCGGCGCAACCTACAAGCGTCCTGATGGCATGACTCTGGATGATATGTCGTTGTGCATAGGATGTTACAAATGCATTGATGCCTGCCCGTATGGTGCGCGTTATATCCATCCTCATATAAAACTGACCCGTTCTGACAGAGAAAAGGATTTTGGAGTCGGCAAGTGTAACTTCTGTCAGCACCGTGTTGACAAAGGGCTTGAGCCTGCATGTGTCAGAAACTGCGTTGGAAAGGCGAGAATATTCGGCGACCTGAACGACCCCAACAGTGAGGTGTCAAAGCTGATAAAAAATAATCCCACAAAGGTGTTGAAGCCGGATGAAAAGACAGAGCCGAATATTTACTACATTAAACTTAATGAGAAAGTAGCGAAGGCGGAAAACCTATGGATGGCGAATCCAAAGCCAAAGAAAGGAGGATAGAAAGATGGAACTCTCAAGAAGAAAATTCATAAAGTATTCAGGCATCCTCGCAGGCACCACGGCGCTGTCAGGAAGCGGCTTGCTGTCTCTAAAAGAGCTTACGCCTTCAGAGGCAGAGGCTATGGAGACTTCCATGGGGCAATATGAGGTGAAATATACCGCCGATGCCATGTGTCCAGCGGAATGCGGCATGGAGATGTGGGTTAAGGACGGCAAGATAGCGAAGATTTACGGCAATAAGGCAGTGCCCATGAACGACGGCATAGCCTGCGCCAAAGGAGCGGCAGGACAGCAGCTTGTTTATTCGCCGTACAGGCTCAAATATCCCATGATAAGAGTCGGAGAAAGGGGCTCGGGTAAATTCAAGCGCGTAACATGGGATGAGGCTATAGACCATATCGGGAAAAAACTTACCGATATAAAGAAAAAATACGGAGCAGAATCCGCGATCATGGACTGCGGCGATGTTACAGACAGAGACCATTACTACAGGCTCTTTTTTGCCTACGGCACTCCGAATTGCACTGAGCACGGCGCTATATGCGATACCCCAAGGAGGCATGGCCCGAAACTCATGGTTGGCGGCAAGAGGTGGGAGCCGGATATAATGAGGCCCCAGCTTGTAAGACAGCCGGACGGCTCTCTGAAAAAAGATTACACCTACAAGTCAAAGCTCATCATTTACAACGGCTGGAATCCCCTTGTTGCTACAAGGATATTCTATGAAAGCAGGGGAACCGTCGGAGCAAAAGTAGAGAACGGTTGCAAGGTTGTGGTTATTGACCCTTCATATTCAAACACTGCCACTGCAGCAGATATGTGGCTTGCACCGAGAGCGGGGACAGACGGCGACCTCTTCGGCGCGATGCTCAGATACATCCTCGAAAACGACAACCAGAACGATCCGGACAAAAAGTATATTGACTGGAGCTTCAAGAAATATTCTACGGGAGGGGAAGACTTCGAGGCGGCATTCAAGTCGTGGTGGCAAAAGAAAGACCCGATTAATGATTTGAGCTACGGTAGCGTAAAATCTTCTGTGTAAAATCTTGCGGTAAAAAAGATAAGGGTGTAT
>JASEHP010000185.1 GCA_030018605.1 Thermodesulfovibrionales bacterium | reverse complement strand
AAAGAAGCTCTTAAAGGAATTTACACAAAATGATTGACACTACCATTTAATGCGTCTTGTTGACAATAGAACATGCGGATAGTTATAATTTTTTAACATGATAGCTGTAAGCGTTATATGCGAAATTATAAGTGGCAAAATGAATGGGTGACAGAGAATTTGAAGATATAAATCCTGAAGGCTTGATAAACAGACTTCAGACACAAGACAGCGGCCCCCAGCTTAAGCCGGAACCGGTTAATACCGAGATAGTCAGAGGGAGGTTCTTCAAAGCCCTTAAAGAGATAGCGCATCTTGAAAAGGCAATAGAGGAAAAAAATACTGCATTGGCAGCAATAGCAGGAGAAAAAGACAGGCTCTTCCACGCATTGAATAAGTCATTTGAGGATAAGAAAAGACTGCAGGATAGGATTGCAGACATTGATATAGTAAGAAACATGGAGATAGCGGAGTTTAAGACAGGACTTGACAAGCTGAGCGATGAAAGGGACTTCCTGCTTAAAGAAAAAAATGAACTCATAGAGGACTGTTATAAAAGAGACAAGGCTATTGAAGATCTGAAATACACGATTGAGAGAAAAGAACTCCAGCTTAAGGAATCGCAGGCAGACATGGACACCGCGCTTGAGGCTGTGAGGAAAACCGAGTTAAAGTGTAAAGAATTGGAAACACGCTATAAAGAATTAGAACAAAGAAAGACCGGCTTTATGGAAATATCTCGCAGAGTCGAGTCTCCGACCCCTTTAATATTGAATAGCCTGTCTCAGAATACAGAAACAGAGGCTGAATACCTCAATAAAATAGAGGCGCTCAATAATACACTCGCTGTCTTAAAAGCAGAAATTGATGAAAAAGCAGCGGAAAATGTTTTTCTCAGAAATGAGATATCATTAAACCCAAGCGATAGCAGCATCTCCGCCTCAGGCGGAGATGAAACATTAGAGGCGGAGGTTATAAGCCTTAAACTGGCATTAGCTGCCGGTAGAGACGCCGCGCCGCCGCGAGAAGAAAAGACTGCAAAAAACTCTCAGCAGATAAAAAACTGCTTTATGTAAAATCTCCGAAAGATACGGAGTCAGGCCCACAATTCCCGGGAATGATGATATACACAGCGCCTCCTGAAGATTTTAAAAAGAAAGCGCTCAGAATAGCCATCCTGTTTATCCTCGGGATGGCAGGCATATTGCTGGCATACAATTTTTTTTAACCCTCCTCAAGCTGCATACCCGGCAGGTTTAATGAGATGGCAAGGTTCGGAGGAAAAGAACTCAGCCCTGATGAAAAAATAAGACACAAGTCTCTGAAGAAAAAAAGCTTATCAGGGGCATAGTTAACTGAAGGGTATCAACGGTATTATCCGCAGCAACTGCTTTCTGACTGCCCGGCGCAGTCGCAGGAAGGCGGGCCGCCTGTTATCATGCCGTTGATTATTGCAGCTGCGCAGCCCACTCCTGAATTGACCTTTATGGCGCCGAATTCGCAGTTGTTGGCGCACGCCCCGCATTCCATGCAACTGTCCCTGTCAGCAACAACAGCCTCTTTGCCCTGCATCAAAAAAACTCCATGCGGGCATACATCAGCGCATTTGCTGCAGCCGGTGCATTTGTCCTGAAAAAATTCAAGCGTCACAACATCAGTCAGGTATTTCATATTATCTTCCATTGAAATAATTTGTACACAATTAATAATAACAGAGAAAGGGCTGTTGCAGTCAAATAAACCGGCACTCCTATCTTAAGTTCTTTTTTCACGCCGGACATGCTTGTAAAGGTCGTAGAGCCTGTGAACTGAAGCGCTATGTATGAGCTTGCAAACGGGAAAAAAATGAACACCGCAGCGGCAGGCAGCAGGTTTTTATAATACGAAAGTTCGATGCCCTTCATTAAAGCAAATACCGCGATAATGCCTGTCAGCCATCCCTTTACGGCAAAGGACCTGAACGGAATGAAAGGAAGCAGAAGAGGCGTTATAAAGGCGCCCGAAAAAACAGCCGTCAATCCAAAAATCAAAAACGGCATCCCCCCTTCCCACGCGTCCTTAAATAAAATGCCGGAAGGCTGCATCCCAAATAATAAAAGTATAACCAAGCCGAAGAGCGGAAATTTTTTCATTGCAGGATTTATTTCCATCGGCGTAAGTACAAGCCTGTCAATCATATCAAACCTCACCAACCGCATCTCAGGAGTTTTGACATAACCTCCCCTGATATAAGCGGGGATGTCTTTTGCGTGAACAGGGCCGAAATAAACCCTGAAGCCTGTTTTCTGCGCAACTGATTTGGCATTTACTCCAACCGCGCCAAGCTGCGGGATAATTATTTTTCTGTGGGTGACTACGCTGTGCAGACCGGTTTCATTGATCCGGTTGATAAGTTCATTTGTTCCGAACGTGCCTTTGCCCGCAGCGCACCAGACATTGATGCCCTTTGTATCAAGAACAAGTATCCACGCATTCAGCCCTTTTAATTCCCTTCTCAATATGTCAAAACTAAGTTTGTAGTTTGCAGTAACAAAGACATCGGATTCTCCGTCAGGCTCGCCTACGGCATAGAGTCCGGGCTTAACCGAATATCTCATGCGGAAAGAACTCACCCTGCATTTAATCTGTCCCCAGAAATCCTTCTGTGTCCAATCCGCTGAAACCCTGCTGAATGAGGGCGGTCCGGCCGCTTTCTTAACACCGCGGGGCATGAATGATAATTTTATATTTTCCATTTCGCCTTTCTTCGTTCTATCCCTCTGGGCTAAAAATCAGTATAATATATTGATAGTGTAACACGTGTCAAATCATTTAACATGGTATGTTCTACCAATTTAGAAATGTCCTATTCTTGCCAATTTAGAAATGTCCGCTTTT
>JASEHP010000184.1 GCA_030018605.1 Thermodesulfovibrionales bacterium | reverse complement strand
TTAATATATATTAACCTAACTCTTCGGTGTGTCCGCTATATTGGGGGAAGTGCAGGGATTACTTATAAGTGTCATGAATACCTTTATGGGACTTCCTCCTGTTGTGGTCGGTCTTTTTGTTTATATGATGCTGTCAAGAAGTGGTCCACTTGGTTTTATGGGACTCCTTTATACACCATCAGCAATGATTATTGCACAGACAATCCTTGCTTTTCCCATTGCAGTATCACTCTGTCATTCAGCGATTATCAGCGTTAACCCTATCATAAATCAGGCTTCAATGACGCTTGGGGCTACACCCCTTCAAACCTCGGTTACCATAATAAAAGAAGCAAGATACGGGATAATGTCAGGGATGATTGCGGCATTCGGAAGGGTAATGGCAGAGGTTGGCGCAATACTTATCGTCGGCGGAAATATTGCGGGATATACCCGCGTTATGACAACAACAATTGCTCTGGAAACAGACAAGGGGAATTTTGAACTTGCCATAGCTCTTGGAATAATACTCTTAACCATCTCGCTGGCCATAAACTCGGTTCTGCACGTTGTACAGAAAAAAGGAGCGCTTCCGGTAAACAGATGCGCCTGAGACTTAATATATCCGATGTCTGGAAAAGCTATAACGGAAAACCTGTCCTGAACGCCTGCTCCTTTTCTTTTGACAGGAATGGCGTTTATGTATTAACGGGACATAACGGCAGCGGTAAATCCACGCTGCTAAGGATATGCACTCTCATTGAAAAGCCAGACAAGGGAGAGATTAATTATTTTTCCGGAGATAACATAGTTAGCAAGGATATCGGATTAAGGCGAAGGATTACCCTTGTCCTGCCCGGGATTGGTTTGTTTAACACCACTGTTTTTAACAATACGGCTTACGGGTTGAAAATAAGGGGAGACAAAAGCAAAGAGGCAGAAAAAAAGGTCAATGATGTATTGAAATTTGTGGGGCTTATTCATAAAAAAAATCATAATGCGCTTACGCTTTCAAGCGGCGAAACCCAGAGACTCGGCATTGCAAGGGCAATGGTCACAGAGCCTGAGATGCTCTTTCTTGATGAGCCTACTGCATCCATTGACAATGAGAATACGGAAATCGTTGAAAATATAATTCTTAATATGCAAAAAGAGGGAAGAACCAAAATCATCATTGCCACTCATGACATGATGCAGGCTGAAAGGCTCGCTGATTTCATGCTTCTCATGGATAAGGGAAAGATTATCAGGGATTAAGTTGCACTCCGATGCCCTTTTTTAGTATCTTAAAAGCAGTGGCGAGTCTTCAGAATCTTTTTTATCCTTTAACTCGTTACTCGTAACTTGTCACTGTCTTTATGCCGGAGTGGCGGAATTGGTAGACGCAAGGGACTTAAAATCCCTCGTCCCTAAAGGGCGTGCCGGTTCAAATCCGGCCTCCGGCACCATATTCGCAATATTTTTCTATTGGAGTTGGCTTATAAACCCGTTGACGAGTTTTATAAGTTCCTGCGTCTGTATAGGTTTCGGAAGATATGCGTTAGCCCCGATAGCAAGCGCCCTTTTCTTATCTTCCTCTGCGCCTTCTGTTGTTATTATTATAATAGGTATGTTCTTATAAGCGGGATTGCCCCTTACAAGGCTGACGAGCTTTAAGCCGTCCATGGCAGGCATGTTTATGTCTGCAAGTATGAGGTCTATCTTCTCGGAAGATAATTTTTTCAATGCATCAACTCCGTCTGTTGCTTCTATCACCTTTGAGCCAGCTATCCTTTTCATAGCAAAACCGATGAGCTGTCTCATCGTCGGAGAATCTTCTACCACAAGAATATTCGGCATCTTGTCCGCTACCTCCTCGGTTTTTCTTTCAGCATGTCAAGGAAACTCTGTATTGTGGTCAGTTTCCTCTCTGACTGGGTATACAGTCTTGAAGAAAAAATAGCAGTGGCGGCATGCCCTGCAAGTAGATTAAAAAGCTCGTAGTCAACATTTGAAAATTTCTCCTTTTGCAGAAGAAGCGAATATATTGCAATAACACCTATGACATGCTCCTTAATCTTTAAAGGGATACAGACTATGGGGTTTTCGGTAGAGATACTGCCTCTGTTATGTATATTCTCAGAAAAATAGCTCTCGCCTTCTTTTGCAGCAGTCCCTATGATACCTTCGCCAAACCTTACCTTGGGAATATCCGAAATGGATATGCCCTCTGTCCCGACAGGGATAAGCTCATTTGTTTTCTCTTCTATAAGAAGCACTGCGAATTTCTCGGCGCCTATGAGGTTTATCACTATTTCAAGGACTATCCTCAGAACTTCATTGAAATCCAGAGTTGAATGCAGTTGGTAACTTGCAACGTAGAGGTTGGCAAGGTTGTTATTCTCATCTTCAACTTCAACATACTTTGCCGCAAAATCCTTATTTTCTTCCTCAACCTGTCTGAATCTTTCCTTAATGGAGTTCAGTTCATCTTCAGTAATCTTTATCCGCTCTTCATAAAGTCTTATTTTCGCCTCATCGCCTGAACGCTCAATAGCCTCTTCAAGCTGGGCAATCTTGAACCTCAATCTTTCATTCTCTTTAAGAAGCTCTTGTGTAAACTCTTCTCCTTTTCTGAACATCTGGAGAAACTCATCAGCCTTCTTCCCGATACTTGTTTCTCTTTCCATCAATTTACCCCCTCGTAGAGTCGAGTTCCCAACTGTTAACTATATTTATTAACTCCACCGGTATTTCAGAAAGCGGAAGCACACTGTCCGCTGCTCCCGCGCTTATGACTTCACCAGGCATTCCAAAAACCACAGCCGTTTCCTCTGATTCAGCTATAGTATAACCGCCTTTTGATTTAATTTCCAGCATCTGTATAAGTTCCATACAAATGCGACATACCTCCTTTTTTGATGAGATAGTCA
>JASEHP010000183.1 GCA_030018605.1 Thermodesulfovibrionales bacterium | reverse complement strand
TTTTTCATGATTCAACAGAAGAAGCTTCGGTTACCATGTTAAATGATTTGACACGGGGTGCTTCTGCCCAATTTCTTCCATGCCCGATATCAACCTTCAGGGGAACCATCAGTTTTACAGCGCCTTCCATCTCTCTTTTAATCATATCACCTACAAGATTAAGCTCGGATTCAGGGGCTTCAAATAAAAGTTCGTCGTGCACCTGCAGAATCATCTTTGCAGTAAGATGTTCTCCCTTGAGTTTTTCCCTGATATTTATCATCGCTATTTTTATTATATCTGCTGCGCTGCCCTGTATCGGTGAGTTTACAGCCAGCCGTTCAGCCTGTGCCCTTGCGTTTGAATTCTGGCTGCGCATCTCAGGTATCGGCCTTCGTCTGCCCGCCAACGTCACTGTACATCCTTTCTGCCTTGCTTCAGCCATTGCACCCTCTATGTACTTCTTCACGCCCGGATGCCTCTCAAAATATCTTTCTATGTACTTCTTTGCCTCGTCCTGCGGTATGGACAGCGCCACAGAAAGCCCGAACGCCGACATGCCGTAGATAACGCCAAAATTCACTGTCTTTGCAGTCCGCCTCATTTCACCAGTAACTTTATTAACCGTCACCCCGAATATCTCCGATGCTGTTTTAGCGTGAACATCAATCCCCTTGCTGAATGCCTCTATTAAGACCTCATCCTTGCTTAGATGCGCAAGTATCCTCAGTTCTACCTGCGAATAATCAGCGGATAGAAGGATATTGTCCTTGTCTGCGATAAAAGTCTCCCTAATCCTTCTGCCCCACTCTCCTTTAATTGGTATGTTTTGCAGATTCGGGTCGCTGCTGCTTAATCTGCCTGTTGCTGTAGCGGTTTGATTGAACGAGGTATGCACTCTGCCTGTTTTAGGGTTTATTAGCGCTGGAAGCGCGTCCACATAAGTTGCCTTAAGTTTGCTCAGGCTTCTCCAGTTCAGTATCTCGCGCGGAAGCTCATGAGACATCGCAAGCTCTTCAAGCACACTGACATCTGTTGAAAAGCCTGTCTTGGTTTTTTTGCCGGGCTTAAGCCCGAGGCTGTGGAATAGAACTTTTGCAAGCTGTTTTGGCGAGTTTATGTTAAATTCCTCGCCTGAAAGGAAATAAACCCTTCGCTGAATAGAGTCCAGCTCCCTTGCCAGCTCTTTTGATATATCGTTAAGTTTATCCGCATCTATCTTCACCCCTGCCTCTTCCATGTCCGAAAGCACATGTATCAGCGGCGCCTCTATATCAAAATATACGCCTTCAAGAGCACGTTCTCTTATTTTTTCAAACAAAATATCCTTAAGCTCAAATGAAAGCAGGGCGTCTTCTGCTGAATACCTTGTCGCTTCCTCTATAAAGACATCCGCAAATGAGTTTTTTTTATTCAGAACTTCTTGAAATGTTTTCTTTCTTCTGGATAGATGCTCAAAGGCAACATCTTCAAGGCTGTGGTTGGGTTTATTCGGATTCACAAGATATGAGGCAAGCATTGTGTCGTAAAGCCTGCCTTTTACTGTAACCCCTTCTTGCCTGAGCATCATGGTGTCATATTTAAGATTATGGCCTATCTTTGCTATATCGGGATTTTCAAAAACAGGCGTAATTATATCAAGCGCTTCTTCCATGCCAATCTGTTTTGGAGCCCCAAGATAGGAATGCCGGAGAGGAATGTAATAGCCTGTTTCCTTTCCAATGCTTATTGAAAACCCTACGACGCTGTCGGTCATCGGATTTTTGCCTGTTGCCTCAACATCAAACGCAAACTCATTTTTAATAGATGACACTATCTCCTTAAGTTTATCAATCGAAAGCACTGCCTCATAATTCTTCTTCCCGGCAGCGGCTATTGAAGGCACCAGTTTCTTCAGGCTGGCGAATTCAAATTCACTGAACAAGGACAAAAGCTTATGCCAGTCCGGCTCTTTCAGCCTGAATTCCCTCATGTCAAAATCAACAGGCACGTCTATATCTATCGTTGCGAGTTTTTTGCTCAGCCTTGCAACATCCGCATTCTCAGAGATAAGGCTTCTGAGTTTTTCCTTTTTTATCATTTCAGGGTGGGAAAGAAGCTCCTCAAGCCCCTTAAATGCGGTAAACAGTTCCTTTGCGGTCTTTTCTCCAATGCCTTTAATGCCAGGGATATTGTCAGCAGCGTCTCCTGTTAAGGCCATAAATTCAGGGACTTTCTCAGGTTCAACTCCGAATTTTTCTTTTACATATTCACTGTCAAGTATGCGGTCCTTCACTGGGTCGTATATCTTTATATTCTCATCAACAAGCTGGAGCATGTCTTTATCAGCGGTCACAATAAAAACAGTGGACCTTTTCTTGCCTGCTTCTTTTGCAACTGTGCCGATTAGGTCGTCTGCCTCATAGCCCGGCATCTCAAAGATGCTGATGTTGAAAGCCGTTATCATTTCCCTTATGTGAGGCAACTGCCGAACAAGTTCATTAGGCGTTTCCGGCCTCTGCGCCTTATACTCTTTAAAAATTCTATGCCTTTCAGTCAGTTCTGGCGTGTCGAAAAAAATAGCAACACCGTCAGGCTTTTTCTCCCTTATGATTTTAAGCAGAGTGGTGGTAAACCCGTAGATTGCGTTTGTCGGAAAGCCCTTTGAATTTGTCAGCCCTTTAATAGCGTAAAAAGCGCGGTAGACGTAGGAATTGCCGTCAATGAGATAAAGATTCATGAAGGAATTATACATGTATGGTCAAAGGCATGTAAATCATTAAGCCCGCAATAATAAAACCCTAAATTATACCGATTCGGTATAATCATTAAAATCAGTATGATTATATTGCATTTGCATCATATTTCACGCAAATTGTACGCGTTTCCTATGTAATACCAAAATAGAAATGTCCGGTTTTACCAAAGTAGAAATGTCCTATT
>JASEHP010000182.1 GCA_030018605.1 Thermodesulfovibrionales bacterium | reverse complement strand
GATGTTCCGGCTAATTATTATAAACTTGAAAACATGGTGGGACTAACTTTAAACTTAAAATAGTTGTTCCGAAAATGTCGAGCAGGACAGATTTAATGCGTCCATTGCTTAATTCATACTGATAAATGATATACTTTAAATATGTTGAAACTTCGCGATGGCATAGTAGAGCTTTACAGAAAAGTCGCAACATCATTGCCTCCTGATGTTGGGGATGCGCTTAAGGCAGCGTGTGTTTCTGAAAAGAAAGGTTCAAATGCAAAGCATGCTCTGGAAGTAATCCTTGAAAATATACGTATTGCAAGAGAGACTGCAAAACCTATTTGCCAGGATACAGGCGTGCCTGTTTTTTATGTTAAAACCCCGATAGGCATAAGCCAGATTGAACTTGAAAAGGCAATCATAGAGGCAACCCGCATTGCAACTGAAAAAGTCCCCCTAAGGCCGAATGCCGTTGATATAATCACGGATAAAAATACAGGGGACAATACAGGCATGGGATTTCCCATAATCTATTTCAGGGAAGTGCCTGACAGCACACTTTCAATAGACCTGATGCTTAAAGGCTCAGGCTGTGAGAATGTGGGGCAGATATACAAGCTTCCAACTTCGTTGAGCGTTGAGCGTTATAGCGTTATAGCGAGAGAGGAGTCTTTAACGCACAACGCTGAACGCCATAACGCCATAACAGTTATTGCAGACAGAGACCTTGAAGGCGTAAGAAAATGCGTTCTTGATGCGGTTTATAGGGCACAGGGCAGGGGATGTTCGCCATATACCATCGGAGTCGGAATAGGTGCGGCAAAGGATCAGGTTACCCGTCTTGCAAAGGAACAGCTTATGAGAAGACTAACCGATACGAATAATATTGAGGTTCTTTTTAAGCTTGAAAAAAGACTGCTGAAGGAAATAAACACTCTCGGCATAGGCCCTCTCGGTTTTGGAGGAAAAACCACTGCTCTCGGTGTAAAGATAGGCGTTAACCACCGCCATCCTGCATCTTACTTCGTGGATATATCTGTATGCTGCTGGGCCAACAGAAGAGGAAGGCTGATATGGTAAACGAAAAGTTCAAAGTTAAAAGTTCAAAGTTAAAAGTTCAAAAAGAAAGAATAATAAATCTTCCATTAACAAAGAAAGATGTTTTGAATCTTAAGGTTGGTGATATAGTTCTGATTAACGGCATGATAGTAACCGGCAGGGATAAGATGCATAAATTCCTCTTTTATGAAAGACCGTTAAAGAAGGATACTCCTTTTAATCTCAGCGGGACTGTTCTTTATCATTGCGGGCCTATAGTAATCCCCACTCACCCCCCTTTAAAAAAGGGGGGCAGGGGGGATTTTCGGGTAATTGCGTCGGGGCCGACGACAAGCATAAGGGTTGAGACGTATGAACACAGGATAATATCTTCGTACGGAATCAGGGGTGTTATGGGAAAGGGCGGGATGGGCGAGCAAACATTAAAGGCATTGAAGAAAGAAGGATGCGTATATTTTCACACAATCGGCGGGGCTGCAGCGTATCTTGCAGACAGGATAAAGAGAGTTGTTGATGTATGGAAGCTTGAGGAATTCGGCATGGCAGAGGCGATGTGGCTGCTGGAGGTGGAGAATTTTCCTGCGATAGTGACGATGGACACTCATGGGAGAAGTTTGCATAAAGATATAGAGATGAAGTCGGGTTCAGCGCTAAAGAAACTGATTAAATGACAGCATGTAATTTTTATAAGACAGACAGTCTCTCGCTTCCTGCGAGATTTTTCGACAATTCTAAGGCTCATTCCACTACATCCTCGAAACTCGGCCGTACCGCCCTCAAACAGTCGAGGCTGTGGCCGTTTCATTTCGCCAAGAATTGTTACCGAAAAATCTCGAAAGTCGCTCGAAACAATCTGTCTTATAGGTCAAATGTTTTTCTGCTGTTTAACTTTCAACTTTCAACTTTCAACTTTCAACTTTCATCATGATCTTCATCGCTGGCGCATCGGGTTTTGTAGGCGGGCATCTTATAGATGCGCTGCTGAAAAATGCTTATAGATTCAGGTGTCTTGCCCGTTCTGAAAAAGTGGGAAAATCATTAAGAGAAAAGGGTATTGACGTTGTCTCAGGCGACATCACTATTCCTGAAACAATCGAAGGGGCGTTGGATGGGGTGGATTTTATAATCCATCTTGTCGGGATAATAGAAGAGAAGGGATCATCCACTTTTAAGAGCGTTCATGTAGAGGGAACAAGGAATCTGATTGCTGAAGCTAAAAGGGCAGGGGTGAAACACTTTTTTTATCAGAGCGCTCTCGGCGCTGATAAAACTTCATTGTCCGGCTATTTGAGGACCAAAGCGGAGGCTGAAGAAATTGTAAAAGCATCAGGCATTCCATTTACAATCTTCAGGCCTTCGCTGATAATAGGCAAATGGGATGGGTTTACAAAAAAACTGAGAGACATCATCAAAATAGCGCCTGTTATTCCAATACCCGGAGCCGGAAAAGCGAGATTGCAGCCTGTCTATATAAACGACTGGGTTAAGTGCATGCTCAAGGTGATCGCGCCCCCTGATTCGTTCAAAGGGATATTTGAGATAGGAGGCCCCCAGCAACTTACATACAATGAAATAGTTAAGACCCTTGCCGATGTAATGAAATCAAAAAAAACAATAATACACATGCCGATGGGGCTTATGAAGTTCGGAGCATTTATTGCTGAAAAGACAATTCCTTTCCTGCCTGTAAGCTCCGAGCAGCTAAGGCTGCTTGAAACTGATAATATATGCGATATGCATTCTGTGGAGAAAAACTTTGGATTCAAGCCCGTTAAATACAAAGATGCCTTAAATGAATTTGTATAGCGCCCGTGTCAAATGGCATTGTCAAGTCTTTTCTGTAAAATCTCATCAGGGCTTTATTCTCAAGGGTT
>JASEHP010000181.1 GCA_030018605.1 Thermodesulfovibrionales bacterium | reverse complement strand
TGGCATAATGATCCATTACTCCTTAACGTCGCATATGTATCGTAACTTTTTCAGACAAAAGTATCGTTCTGCTGTCATCCTCGCAAATGCATGAATCCATATTTTCTCCTCTCTAAGCCTCGGGTTATTATTTTGACTTTGTCTGAAGGACTGTGTTAAAAAATATGAAAGTAAATCAGAGTTAAATTATGCATTTTTTTAAATATAAAAGAAATGAACTGTTTGTAGAGGATGTGCCTGTAAGAAGGCTTGCGGAAAAATACGGAACGCCCCTTTATATCTACAGCCATAAAACACTTCTCAGGCATTTCATGGCATACCAGAATGCATTTGACGGTTATCCGCATATAATCTGCTTTGCTCTTAAGTCAAATTCAAATCCGGCTATTTTGAGGCTCTTTGCAAAAAACGGAGGCGGCGCTGATATTGTTTCAGGCGGAGAGTTGTACGCGGCTTTAAATGCAGGCATTCCTCCCAAAAAGATCGTATACGCTGGAGTCGGGAAAACAGATGAAGAGATAAAGGTTGCGCTGAAGTCAAAGATACTTATGTTTAATGTGGAGTCTGAAGATGAACTGAGAGCGATAAACAAAGCTGCCGGAGGGATGAAGACAAAGGCTCCCGTAGCATTAAGGATTAATCCGGACATTGATCCCGAAACTCATCCTTATATCTCAACAGGGTTAAGGCAGCATAAATTCGGCATCCCGATTGAAGATGCTGTTGAATATTACAGGACTGCAAGCAGGCTTAAAAATATTTCCGTTATCGGTATACACAAACACATAGGCTCTCAGATTACAAAGGTCTCTCCGTTTGTTGATGCCCTCAGAAGGATTCTTGTTCTTGTTGATGAACTCAGCGCTCAGGGGGTAAATATCAAATGCCTTGATATTGGCGGCGGGCTTGGCATCTCGTATAAGGATGAAGAACCCCCTGTACCGGCAGACCTTGCAAGGAACCTTCTGCCTTTGCTTAAAGGAAGAAAGATGACGTTGATAATGGAGCCCGGCAGGTCTATTGCAGGCAATGCCGGAATACTTGTGACAAAGGCTCTTTATCTGAAGCATGGCATTGAAAAGGAATTTGTGATAGTGGATGCAGGGATGAATGATCTGCTCAGGCCTTCGCTTTATGGCGCATATCACCGCATTCTGCCTCTGAGGAAGATGAGGAGAAGCGGAATATTTGCCGATGTTGTGGGCCCGATATGCGAGTCAGGGGATTTTATTGTCAAGGAAAGAGAAATGCCGACGGTAAAGCAGGGAGAATATCTTGCCGTGATGGGCGCAGGAGCATACGGTTTCTCGATGAGTTCAAATTATAACAGCCGTCCAAAGCCTGCGGAAGTGATGGTTAAAGGAAGAGAGCATTTTTTAATACGGGAAAGAGAAACGTATAAAGATATATTAAAGAACGTGCGGATACCGAAGTTTTTAAAAGATGTATAATTTACAGTCTAAGGCGGCTGCAGCTGTTTTTCGGCAATATTAAACTACCATCTAAAAACTCCAAGTGTTAGTTCTATAGATTATGACATTATAATTTCTCAGACGGGGCTATCCGCTCAGAGACTTCAGCCCCTATTCTGACAGACCCGTGAATCTTGCCTCAACCCAGCCGCAGCCGCCTATCGACACACTTGTTGTCACCGAACCACTTTTCGCTTTTTGCAGGCATGTGGGCTGAAAAAGCTTTACGGCAGCGCCTTTGTAGAAAGATTTATGATAATGATAAAGAATCGTGTTTTGTCCCAAAACTATTTATGCGACACAACTAAAAAACCCTGCTGCGTTCGTAAAGGTTTTGAGGCGCATATGCCTGCCAAATAGTGTAGAGAGACAGTAACAGCCTCCTCACTGCGCGTAAAGCTTTGTTAGCACCCGCACTCAATAATTCTTGTCTCCGTAACAATCTTATCCACCTTTATGTCGTGCGGCTCTGAAGGAATATTATCAACAATCTGTTCCTCGTATGCAGGCGCAATAACCGGGATTTTATCCTTTATTTCAGAAAGCAATTTGTCATAAAATCCCGAGCCGTAGCCGAGCCTGCTGCCGGAGACATCAAAGGCAGCGCCGGGGATGAAGATGAGGTCAATATCATCAAGCGCTGTTAATCTTTCCTCTGATACAGATGGTTCTAAAATACCCATATAACACTGAACAAGTTCATTCATATTTTTTATTTCATAGAGCTTTAATTTCTTATTTTCTTTATCAACCTTTGGAAGCGCAACCCTTTTCCCCGAATCAAGCGAGATTTTAATCATTTTCATTGTAGACACCTCGCTTCTGAAAGAGGCATAAAAAAGTATTTTTTTTGCATCTGTGAATTCAGGAAGCCGGATTATTTGCTGTCTTATTGCGGCATCTTTTTCCTTCCTGATGTTTCCCAGAATGGCGTCTCTTTTCAGAAGGATTTCCTGTCTTACTGTTTTTTTATCACCGGTTTTTTTCACTTGAAAATACCTTTACCCTGTCATTGCGAGCCGAAGGCGTGGCAATCTTGATTTTTGAGATTGCTTCGTCGCTAATGCTCCTCGCAATGACATGTTTATTCCCATTGTGCCGACTTGCCGTTATGATTTTTCATTGAAAATGCCTTCAAGGGTGTCTTTGATTTTTTTTATTTCAGCGGCTGTTTCAGGAGAGTTTTTATAAGGAGAGATGCCTTTTATGTCAGCTTCCATTATTGAATTGCTAAAGCTTATAACACCTATCAGTTCCATGCCGCCAATGTTGGTTTTTATGAAATCAAGGTCTTCTGCTGTCCTTACCTTGTTGGCAACTGCCATAACCTCTTTTACTCCAAGCCCTTTCGCCATCTCTTTGACAGTGTGCGCTGTCTGGATGCTTCTCTGTCCAGGCTCGACAACGACTATAAAAGCATCTACGGACTCTGCAGTCCCTCTTGTAAGATG
>JASEHP010000180.1 GCA_030018605.1 Thermodesulfovibrionales bacterium | reverse complement strand
ATTATGCTACACCGAGCGAAGTGCTGAGTGGTGCAATAGCTGGTGGAATGTAGTAATATGAAAGCGTGGGCTGTTATTTTTTTGATACTCATTTCGGTCATAACCGGCGTATCTGTCGGCGGGTATTTTGCGTTTGCAAAAGGAATCCCTTCTATCGCAGAACTCAAACAATACAAACCTACATCCGGCACCAAGATATACGCTGATGATGACACGCTCATAGGAGAACTCAAAGTTGAAAAAGGCATTTTTGTGCCTCTGAACAGAATGCCGAAACATCTTATAGATGCGGTAATTGCAGTTGAAGATTCACGGTTCTGGAATCACAAGGGCATAGATTATATTGCAATCGGCAGGGCAGTTTTAAAGGATATTCTCCATGCCGGACTGAAAGAAGGCGGCAGCACAATAACCCAGCAGCTTGCAAAGGTTGTGTTCCTCACCCCTGAGAAAACATTTAAAAGAAAGATCAGGGAGGTATCCCTTGCAATAAAGATGGAAAAGAATCTTGATAAAAAAGAAATACTTGAGCTTTACCTGAACAAGATATATTTTGGCCATGGCGCATACGGTGTTGAGATGGCATCGCGCGTATATTTCGGAAAATCCGTGGGAGAACTGACTCTGCCGGATGCGGCAATGATAGCTGCGCTTATAAAGGCGCCTTCCACATATTCTCCTTATAACAACCTGACTAAATCAAAAGAACGGCAGGAGACAGTGCTCTTGCGCATGGAGGAAGAGGGATACATCAAAAAGTCTGAAAGGGAAAAAGCGGCAAAGCAGCCCCTTTATCTCTCAACCCTGAGAAGGGGCATGGAAGCTAATAATTATTTCATTGAGCATGTCAGGAAATATCTGGAGGGAAAATACGGAGAAGAGGCAGTCTACAAGGGAGGATTGAAGGTTTATACTACGCTTGACAGGGCAATGCAGGCTGCCGCGCAAAAAGCGCTTCAGGAAGGACTAAGAGAACTTGATAAAAGGAGAGGATGGCGCGGTCCGGTTGAACATAAAAAAGATATAGATGTTAAAAAAGAAATGGAGAGCAAAGATGTGCACAGCGCCGCCATCGGAGGCGGAGATGAAATAACATCAGGGCTTGTCCTTAAAGTGAGCGCAACCGAGGCAGTTATTAAGACAAGGGGAATTATCGGCAAGCTTTCAATAGCCGATACCCAGTGGGCAGGCACTCTTCTGGATTCAAAAACAAAGAAAACCACAACGATAAAAGGATTTAATCTGACAAAGATACTTAAACCGGGGGATATTGTTAAGGTAAAGATTAAGGGGGCAAAAGGAAAAGAAGTCAGCCTTGCCCTTGAACAGGAACCCGAAGTGGAAGGCGCAGTTGTGGCAATTGAGCAGAGAACAGGCTTTATAAGGACAATTGTCGGAGGTTATGATTACACCAAGAGTGAATTTAACCGGGCAATCTATGCAAAACGCCAGCCCGGCTCTGCGTTCAAGCCGATAATATACGCTGCTGCAATGGATAACGGGTTTACGCCCGCATCCATGATAAATGACGAGCCTGTCACATATAAAGGCGGGCCAAAGGGTGACTGGACGCCTGAAAACTACGACCATAAGCACTACGGCCCTACAAGACTGCGGGAAGCGCTCGCGTATTCAAGAAATGTTGTAACAGTGAAACTTGTGGACACAGTGGGGGTTGATAAAGTTATAAAATTCACACGGAACCTCGGCATTGAAGGCGACATGCCGCATAACTTAAGCATTGCCCTCGGCACACTGAGCGTTACTCCGCTTGAGCTATGCGCCGGCTACAGCGTATTTGCCAATAATGGAGTAAGAATGAACCCTACTACAGTTAAATACATCACTGATTCAAAAGGGAAGATACTTGAGAGCAACGAACCTGAAGGGATGCAGGCAATAAGCAATCAGACAGCATTTCTCATAACGTCAATGATGCAGGATGTTATAAATTATGGGACAGGGTGGAGAATAAAGGCTTTAGGCAAACCTGCCGCTGGAAAGACAGGCACAACAAATGAGTACAGGGATGCATGGTTTGTTGGATATACGACAGGAATCACTGCGTCTGTATGGGTGGGCTTCGACGATGTGAGGCCTCTCGGTTCTCAAGAAACAGGAGCAAGGGCGGCATCACCGATATGGCTTAACTTCATGAAGTCTGCGTCAAACACCGTAGAATCCTCTGATTTCTCTGTGCCGGAAGGCATTGTAATGTATCCTATAGACACATCAACGGGTCTTCTGGCAAGAGGAGAAACTGCAACTTCTTTAAAAGAATATTTTAAGGACGGCACGCAGCCCACACAGTTCTCCACTGCTTCGCCTTTTCCTGCCGGAGTAGAGCGGAAGAGCATTTCTAATCCGGATTTTGATTAAGTCAAAAATCTACTTCTTCTTTGCCCTGAGTTTTTTTGAAAGATATACAATGCAGTCTTCACACAGCTTGCCGTTGTTGTCTTTGTTGCATATCCTTTTGTTGAGTTCCCAGCAGGGTTTTGTCTTGTCTATGTAAGCGGAACATTTATTTTTGCTCTCTTCTGAGCATTCCGTTAACTCCCAGCACGGCGCATATTCAAGAAGCTTCTTTATGCCTTCAATACTTATTTTTTTATTGTGGATAAGCTCTCTTAAGCACTTCATCCACTTAATATCATTTTCCGAGTAGAACCTATTTTTGTTTCTCCGTGCGGGTTTTATCAGCCCATGTTTTTCATAGAGCCTTAAGGTCTGGTCTGTTGTACCTATCAGTTCCGCCACTATACCGATAGGGTACAGAGGCATGTCTTTCTTTTCTTCTTCTGTAAATTCTTTTCCTAATGTAGTCATTTTCTAAACCGGCTGATTATAACATAGTCATTAAAGCGTTTACTATCTTTCGCATTAAATCATCTAAAATGTAACCGGGAAGGTACTGGTTAAATCATC
>JASEHP010000017.1 GCA_030018605.1 Thermodesulfovibrionales bacterium | reverse complement strand
TTTCTCATAATGTTAAATTCCAAATTAAGGAGAATTCTTTATAGTTGACTCCTTTAAGTCGTAAATATTCTTAATTTTAAAACCATCACCCTATTTATTCGTCCTCTTTATAACAGCCATCTCATCTAACAAACACATATGAGCAGTTTTCATGCCACTCCAACGGCTAAAAATATTCCGTAAAATCAAACAGATATGACAAGGACACTGCTCGCTTCATTAAGCTTTTGACAAAAATTGTCAGGCAAATAGCATATAATGGCAGTTAGCGCTGGGTTACTACCTGCAACCCGAACAACATTTTGAGACGCGAGGGATAAGACTCCAATTACATAACTGGATGATATACTGAAAAAAAAAGCGTTTAGTTTAATTGGGTAGTAGTAACAACTTATACTATCTACCAAAAGATAAACAAGGGGAATAAGGGAAAGAAGACGGTTATCGGTCACATCATCAGCTTATTTTATTTTGTAGTTGCCTTTTTATAATGAGATTTCATATATTATTGATGTGCACGTTATAAGGAATAATGAACGTTATAAGGAATAATAATGGCTTTTCACTCATTGAACTTATAGTCGTTGGATTATACAAATATTGGTGGGCATCGGAATAGTCAGTTACATGGGCATTCAGGAGAGGGCTCGAATAGCAAGGATTACAGTAACCGCCAGCAGTTCAGGTGCTGATTTACATATCTGGCTCCAATCTTCGCTTTCTCCCCAGAGAAGTCTCAGAGGGATTGATACAAATTTTGACGGCGTAATAAACGGAGCTGACATGACAAATGAAGAATTGTTTAATGCCGGAGTTGTCAATACTTACATAAATGGCAGGAACAGCACCTTAAAAGAAACATCCCCATGGTTGGAACGTCCGTTGTGGAGTTCAGACGACCCACCTCCAAATGGCACGATCAACGTAACACAGCCATTAAGTAATCAGATAAAAATAGTTGCAAGAGAAAAAAATGGGCTTATTGTCTACGAACAAATCATTTCCTCTGATTGATATGTATAAAAGAATTTTTTTAGGCTATTTTATAGTTTGCTTTTGGCGGCAAATAAAACCAATTTGAAAGGAATAAATTATGGATAAAATTGAACAAAGAACAGACAATGAAACTGCAAATAAATACATTGCGTTGTCGTCGGTAATATCGGACATGGAAGATCGTTTAAGATGGACAGAAATCTTTTTTTTATTCCTTGATGTTATAGTCCTTTTATTTACGATTACCTTTATTTCTTCTGCTATTCATAAGGTCAATTATATCTTGACATATATGGATTTAGCCCTCTTTTTTATCTGTATTGTTACCGGGATGTCTATAAATGCATACTGGATAGCCTTTGCTATGAGACTGCATCTAAAGTTGAAGCTCCGGTATTTTCAGGCGAGATTTATGGAAAGAAAGTTGAACTGTGCAGGTGAATGTATCTATTCTGACGAATCCACCTTTTTTGACCCTGACATACGGAGACTTGAAAGTCCTGACAATAAAGAGACCCTTCATTATCCAACCTCGGGATTAACGAAGATGGACGGATTTATAGGAGCTGCCAAACCACGATACTTTTCATGGTTATTGCCATGCTTTTTTATCACTATTTACTGGATAATCTTCTTTCTGATTCTTACTATGATTTAAATACACTGTTGCCTTGAAGCTGGAAGGATTAACGAGGGACACAGAGCCTGTCTAATTTTTTCAATCTCTTATGTGATAAAATTAATATCAATACGCAGGTATATAAGGAGTTCTCATGAGGTTTATAGGTCTTGATGCAGGCTCTGTGAGTGTGAAGTATGTCGTCCTTGATGAAAATGGAGCCAAGCTCAACAGCAGTTATGTGAGACACAAGGGGCATCCGCTCAAAGTTGCGTATGAAATGTTAAAAAGCGTGATGCGTTATGCGTTATGTGCGACAGGCAATAAAAACAACGAACTCAAGATTCAAGATGCAGGATACAAGATTCAGGATAATCATACATCCTCATCAGAGGACTCCAAACTCTCGCCTCGGCGAGTCGCCGAAGGAGACCAAACTCCAAACTCCAAACTATCTTTTTCTCTCTCAATCACCGGCTCTGCCGGCAGGCTTATAGCATCCGTTTTGGGCATTGAGCCTGTCAACGAGCTTGTTGCGCAGGCTTATGCAGCCGGAAAACTTTATCCTCACATAAAAACAATCATAGAACTCGGAGGCGAAGACTCAAAGCTTATTATGCTCGGAGAAAACGGGGTAAAAGAATTCTCTATGAATTCTGTATGCGCCGCTGGGACAGGCTCGTTCCTGGACCAGCAGGCAGAAAGACTCCGCCTTACCATTGAAGAATTCAGCGAGCTCAGCCTCAAATCAAAAAAGCCGCCGAGGATTGCAGGAAGATGCAGTGTCTTCGCTAAATCAGACATGATACATCTACAGCAAATAGCAACTCCAATGGAAGACATTGTTGCAGGTCTATGCTTTGCCGTTGCAAGGAACTTTAAGGGCTCTATTGTGCGTTGCAGAAAAATTGAAGACCCTGTTTCATTTCACGGCGGTGTTGCTGCAAATAAAGGCATGGTAAGGGCGTTTAAAGAGGTATTTGAACTTGATGAGCTCTTTGTCCCTCCTGATTTTGCATTAATGGGAGCATTAGGCGCTGCTTTAAAAGACATTAATGACAATAAAGTAAATTCGTTTGATATAAGTAAGCTTGAAGATTTCGTAAACTCAGAAAAGCCTTCGGAAGCAGGCCACAGGCCGCTTGTTTTGAAGAATGATGACTTTTTTGAAAGACACCCCAAAGACCGTGAAGCGTTAAGCGTAATGCGTAATGAGTTAAAAGACACAGCCATAACATCCGCCACGCATCACGCATCACGCATCACGCATTCACGTATAAAGGCTTATCTCGGCATTGACATCGGCTCCATAAGCACAAATCTTGCTGTGATAGATGAAAACTGCAACCTTATCTCAAAGCGTTATCTCATGACCGCAGGACAGCCGATAGAGGCGGTAAAACAGGGATTAAAAGAGATAGGAGAAGAGATCGGAGATAAAGTTGAGATAATCGGAGTAGGAACAACAGGGTCAGGGAGGTACATGATTGCCGATTATGTCGGCGCCGATATTGTTAAAAACGAAATTACTGCTCAGGCAACAGCCGCTGCGTTTATTGATAAAAGCGTTGATACAATCTTTGAGATAGGCGGTCAGGACTCAAAATATATCTCTCTCAGGGACGGTGTCATCGTTGACTTTGAAATGAACAAGGCGTGCGCAGCAGGCACAGGTTCTTTTCTCGAAGAACAGGCGGAAAAGCTGAATATATCAATAAAAGACGAATTCGCAGGCTGTGCATTCTCTGCCGAAAACCCTTGCTGCCTCGGTGAAAGATGCACTGTATTTATGGAGAATTCTCTCATGTCAAATCTACAGAGGGGCGCAGACAAAAAAAACCTGCTTGCTGGCCTTGCGTATTCAATCGTCCAGAATTACATAAACAGGGTCGTTGCAGGGAAACCAAGCGGCGAAAATATATTCTTCCAGGGAGGAGTAGCATTCAACAAATCCGTTGTTGCCGCCTTTGAGAAATATCTTAACAAGAAAATAACTGTACCTCCGAATCATGACGTTACAGGCGCAATCGGAATGGCGCTGATAGCAAGAGAGTATATGAAAGACCGTAATGCGTTAAGCGTAACGAGTAATGAGTTGAAAGGCACATCCATACCACCAGTCACGCATCACGCATCGCGTGTTACGAGTTTCAAAGGCTTTGAACTCTCAAAGCGGCAATACAATATCGCATCCTTTGAATGCAAGGGCTGCCCGAATGTCTGTGAAATAAACAGGATAAAGATCGAGGGCGAAGAGGGTCATCTATTCTATGGAGGCAGGTGTGAAAAATATGATGTAAGAAAAAAGAAAGCATCGCCGGAAACCCCTGACATCTTTGGATTCAGGGACGAGATGTTGTGGAAGGAACACAATGACCGTAAAGCGTTAAGTGTAATGCGTAATGAGTTGGAAAATAAAAATCAATCGTCTTTTTCGCATCACGCATCACGCATCACACATCACGCTAAGATAGGCATCCCTTACATCTTCTATTTCCACGAATATCTCCCGTTCTGGACAACTCTGCTGTGGGAACTCGGGGTTGATGTCCTTGTTTCACCGAAGACGAACAGGCAGATAGTAAGCCTCGGGCTTGAATCCATACTTTCAGAAACATGCTTTCCTATGAAGGTTGCATACGGCCACATAAAATATCTTTTAAATGAAGGCGCTGATGCATTATTAATTCCAAGCTTCATAAACCTGAATACAGCGACGGAATCACTGGAGAGAGGGTTTGCATGTCCATATACGCAGACCATACCTTACTCCTCGCGGGTTGCATTTCCTGATGCAGATATAATCTCTCCTGTTGTGAATCTGAATCGTGATAGGAAATTCATGCTGAAAGAACTTTCAAAGGCATTTAAACCTTTTGGAATAAAAAGCGCCCGGATAAAAGAGGCATTGCCTATTGCAGAAAAAGCGCAGAACGAATTCCAAAAGGCAGTAAGAGAAAAAGGAAGGGAGTTATTGGGTTCATTGAGTTCATCAGGTTATAACTCAACAAACTCTCCAACCATTGTTATCGTCGGCCGCGCTTATAATTCCTTTGACAGCGGCATGAACCTTGAGATACCCAAGAAACTCGCAGACCTTAATGTCACAGCCATCCCGATGGATTTCCTCCAGCTGAATGATCATTCAATAGACACCGAATGGCCGAATATGTACTGGAGGGCAGGACAGAGGATACTGAAGGCTGCGAGGGTTATAAGGGAAAATCCCAATCTCTATCCGGTTTATATAGGAAACTTTTCCTGCGGGCCTGATTCATTCATTCTGAAATACTTTAAAAAGGAACTGCATGGTAAACCTTTTCTTCATATTGAGATAGACGAGCACAGCGCTGACGCCGGAGCAATAACAAGATGTGAGGCATTTCTTGACAGCATCAAACAAAGTGAT
Organism: Thermodesulfovibrionales bacterium; assembly: GCA_030018605.1. Lineage (GTDB taxonomy): Bacteria > Nitrospirota > Thermodesulfovibrionia > Thermodesulfovibrionales > UBA1546 > UBA1546. The sequence goes on along the minus strand of JASEHP010000017.1, from coordinate 12,789 downwards.
GAGTCAATAGTTATGAGTTATGAGTTGAGAGTTAAAAAAACTCCAAACTCTCGCCTCGGCGAGTCGCCGAAGGAGACCAAACTCCAAACTCCAAACTTAAGAAAATGCACCGTCTATATCCCCAGAATGTCCGACCATGCATTTGCGCTTGCCGCTTCGTTTGAACGCTCAGGCGTGGCTGCAGAGGTATTGCCTGAATCAGACAAAGAAACTACTGACATCGGAAGAAAATATGTTTCAGGAAAGGAATGTTATCCGTGCGCAGTGACAACGGGCGACATGCTCAAAAAAGTTTTCTCTCCTGATTTCAGTTCTGCTGAATCTGCTTTCTTCATGCCCTCAGGCTCAGGCCCTTGCAGGTTCGGGCAGTATAATGTATTCCACAGGATGGTGCTTGATGACCTTGGTTACACTCATGTGCCGATATTCTCGCCAAATCAGGATATTGAGTTTTACAGAGACCTCGGCATAGTCGGCAAGGATTTTGCGCTCAGGTCATGGCAGGGGATAATTGCCATTGAACTGTTGACAAAATGCCTGCATGAGACAAGACCCTATGAAAAAGAAAACGGCTCTGCAGACTTTATTTACAGGGGCTATCTCAGAAAGATATATTCCTCGCTGAAAGGAACCAATGGAAAAGTTGAAGACCTTCTCAAAAGTATGCGGAGGGATTTTCAAAATCTGCCTGTGCAGAAAGACAGGAAACCTCTGATAGGAATCATAGGCGAGATATTTGTAAGGAGCAATAGGTTCTCGAATGAATATCTCACAAGGAAGATAGAGACTCACGGCGGCGAGGCATGGCTTGCGCCTGTTGAGGAATGGATATACTATGTAAATCACACAGCTTCCCAAAAAGCCTTGCTAAAAAAAGAATGGTCTGATATTATGAATACTCTTTTAAAGACTTTCTTTCAAAAAAGGGTAGAGCACAAATACGCAGGATATTTTTCAGGTTTCCTTAAAACCCTGAAAGAACCGGAAACAAAGGAAATAATAAAAAAGGCAGCTCCATATCTGCACAGTTCTTTTGAAGGAGAGGCCATACTGAGCATAGGCAAGGCGGTTGACCTTATAGAAAGAGGCGCATCGGGCATTGTCAATGCAATGCCGTTTGGATGTATGCCCGGCACAATAGTAACAGCGCTTATGCAGGCGTTGAACAGAAAGTATGGGATCCCTTTCATAAGCATCCCGTATGACGGGACTGAATCTCCTACAACGGAAATACAGCTTGAGGCATTTATGCATCAGGCAAAAGAATACAGTATCGGAAAGTGTCAGAATATCACTTTGATGCTTTGACCCTTTGACTCTTTGATTCTTTTTTATGAAGGAGGTGATTTAGTGGGCAGTGTTGTCAAGTGGCGCAAGAAAAAGATGAGCAAGCACAAACATAAAAAACTTCTCAAGAAGACAAAACATCAGAGAAGGGCTAATAAATAATCTACGAATTTTCTGTCTCGTAGAGCGGAGAGGGCAAAATGAAAGAATCAGAGTTAAAAAAAAACTCGGGCTCCTTGAAAAGGAACTCGTAACTCTCTCGGATAAACTTGACTCCGTAGACAATATGAAAGATGCAATGGCGGATATTCAAAAAGATATAAAGTCATTGAAATTATTTCTAAACAGAGTCCATCCGGAATTCAAAAACCAATTCCCTGAGATAATAAAGAAGCTGAAAGGCTAATTGAACCTGCTCGCCCTCACGCCTATAAACGGCATGGATTTCACATAATCGTAAAGCCTTTCTTTTTTTACCTTTCCTCCTTTATTTTTTGCTCCGCCTGCATGAATTAGATATATTTCTTTTTGTTCTTCATTTTTGCTGACCGCTGACCGCTGACCGCTGACCGCTGTCTTTACTATTCCGATATGACCGATTATCTCACCGACCTTTCTTTTTTCAGGCGCCTTCACAAAAAAAATAAAATCCCCATCTTTGAGAGCATCAGAGCGCCAGAGTGTCATAGTGTCAGAGCCTTTGACCCTTTGATACTTTGATCCTTTGATACTTTTCAATAGTGTTTCTTTTGAGATTATCTTCACCTTTCCCCTTCCCCTTGAACCTTTTATCTCCGTAACCTTTCCCAGTTCTCCTGTTATCTCCTTTCCCCACCTGCCGCTGTCAAGCATATCTTCGCCGTATTGAAACCTGTCCTCGTAATTAATCACATCCCCTTTGCCGTCAAGCCTCCCCTTTGTCATGAATCTTTTATCAAGAGCAACATCTATTGCCTTATCAGGCGTCAGGCTCAAGGCAAGCTCAACCGCCCTGAAGCTAAGATACATGCAGTCCACACGCTCATCAGCAATAATCGCCTTCTTGCTCACATATTCTCCGAGAGGGTCAGGGTCATAAGGCGTGCCCACAAATTTCTCAGCCCAAAACGCAATCCTTTCGCCAACAGGCATATCGGCGATTTCTTTCTGAAAGACAGCAATCTCAGTGTCAGACATAAAGGCATGGACTGGGATATGAGAGAGTAACATAAAAAAAAATAGCAAATTAAAAATGATTGCTTTAAGCGGCATCAGAGATTTTTCGGTAACAGTCCTTTTCGCCTCGGCGAATCCGCCCGAGCGCAGAAGCGAAGTGAAGCGGCCACAGCCTTGACTGTCTGAGCCCGAAGGGTGAGTTTCAAGGATGTAGCAAAGCGAGCTTAGAACTGTCGAAAAATATCGTAGCAAGCGAAAAGCAGTCATTTTTAAAACCTTCCTCTAACCAAGCCCCATTGCCTCGCGCACGCTGACCATCGTCTCTTCAGCAACCTTTCTCGCCTTTTCAGTCCCTTTTTCTATTATCTCGCTCACAGCTTTCGGGTTTGCAATAAGTTCTGCGCGTTTCTTCCATATCGGCTCAAGAACCTCAAATATATTTTTTATGAGTATCTTTTTGCAGTCAATGCAGCCGATGCCAGCTGTTCTGCAACCCTCAGCAACCTCGCCCTGCTCTTCCTTGGAAGAAAAAATCTTATGAAGCTTAAAAACAGGAGAAAGTTCAGGATTGCCTTTATCCGTCCTTCTTTTTCTCGCAGGGTCAGTCATCATTGTCCTGAGTTTCTGCTCAGCCGCTTCAGGCGAGTCTGACAGATATATCGCATTGTCATAGCTCTTTGACATTTTTCTTCCGTCAATGCCCGGCACTTTCGGGAACTTCGTTAACAGCGCTTCGGGCTCGGGAAAAACTTCCTTGTAAAGATAGTTAAACCTCCTTGCAATCTCCCGCGAAATCTCAAGGTGAGGAACCTGATCAACTCCGACAGGCACATACTTAGCTTTGTAAATGATAATGTCTGCTGTCTGAAGCAGGGGATACCCTAAAAAACCATAGGTGGATAAATCCCTGTCCTTCAATTCCTGCTGTTTCTCCTTATACGTCGGCACCCTCTCAAGCCAGCCCAACGGCGTAATCATAGAAAGTAAAAGATGCAGTTCAGCATGCTGGAGAATCTTTGACTGAAGGAATATCGTGCACTTATCAGGGTCAAGCCCGGAGGCAAGATAATTTATCAGGAGGTCGTTTGTTGATTCCTTAATCACAGAGAGATTCTCATATCCTGTGGTAAGTCCGTGCCAGTCAGCAATGAAATAGAAACAATCGTATTTATCCTGAAGTTTCACCCAGTTCTGGAGCGCTCCGATGAGATTTCCGAGATGAAGTCTTCCGCTTGCCTGCATACCGCTGAGAACCCTGTCCAAATTAACCTCCGTCTTTAAATTTCCGCTGTAATATTATTAAAGTAATCATAAAGGTCTGTCAAGAAATTGGTTTCCTCTCTGTAGCATAAAAAAAGATGTTACATTTATAATATACACCATGCTGGAAACTCTTCGTGAAATTGACACATCTCTGTTTCATCTGATAAACAGAGGCATGCAGAACATTATCTTTGATGCCTCTATGCCGGTTATTACCGACAGGTACTATTTCATCATTCTGGCATTGATGATTTACATGGCATCAGCCCATAAAAAAAAGGCTCTAATCCCGATAGTCCTGACAATCATATCCATAGCGCTATCAGACTGGACAGCAAATACATTAAAGCATCTGATAGGAAGAATACGACCCTGCCATGTGTTAGAAGGCGCAAGGACACTTGTGGGCTGCACCAATTCTTTTTCCATGCCTTCAAACCATGCTGCAAATTCAGCCGCAATTATACTCGCCATATCTTACACTTCAGGGAAATGGGTGCGATGGATGGCGCTGACAGTGGCTATGCTCGTAGGCTTTTCAAGGGTGTATATCGGGGTTCATTATCCGTCCGATGTGCTTGTCGGAGCATTGACAGGCATTGCGGTCTCTATCATTGTAATAAAATCTTATGAATGGGCATCTCTAAAATACAAGTCTAAACCCTACGCCACCGCACTTCTAATATCTCTGCTGGGTCTGAGCCTTTTCCGCATTTGCTACATCACATACGGCGTTATTGATTTAAGTCCTGATGAGGCGCATTACTGGGAATGGTCAAGGAGGCTTGATTTAAGCTATTACTCAAAGGGCCCTATGATTGCCTATCTCATAGCAATAGGCACGGCGGTATTCGGAGATAATGTATTCGGGATACGGATAATGGCTGTCATATCCTCCGCATTAAGCAGCGTCCTACTTTACCTGCTCGGCAAAAAAATGTTTGACGAGAAAACAGGATTAGCAGCCGCAGTGTTAATGCAGGTTATCCCGCTTTATTCCGCATACGGCGTGCTTTTTACCATAGATTCACCGTTTATATTTTTCTGGGTATTGTCTCTCTATCTGTTCTGGAGAGCAATAGAGCAGCAGAGCAGCAATGCGGCAGTATTGTCACTCGGCACGCGCTCAGCATCAGGCGAGTCCGTTGGGGCGGATCACTCGTCACTGTTATACTGGCTTTTACTCGGCATTTCAATTGGTCTCGGCCTGCTTACAAAATACACGATGGCATTCTTTTACATCTGCGCATTGCTTTTCCTTCTAACCTCAAAAGAGCGCAGAGGCATCCTTCTTACAAAATACCCTTATATATGCCTCGCCTTAAGCCTTATTATCTTCAGCCCTGTTATTATCTGGAACGTAAGCCACAATTGGGTTTCTTTAAAACATACAGCGGGACAGGCGCATATCAGCGAACAGTGGTCTCGCCTCGGCGAGTCGCCCGTGGTGACAGTGATCAGTGAGCAGTGGTTAAAGAACTTCTCTGAATTCTTAGGCTCACAGATCGGGGTCATTACACCGATTCTCTTTGGCCTGATGTTCTATGCTGTCTTTAAACTCAAAACTCATCCCGAGTTGCTCGGGACAAAACTCAAAACTGATTTTCTGTTCTGGTTTTCCATCCCCATAATTGCTTTCTTTATTCTGAAGAGCTTTCACGGCAAGGTGCAGGCAAACTGGGCGCTGCCTGCTTATGCAGCCGGTTTTATCGCCCTTTCTGCTATGTTCATTAGCAAATTGCAAAATCTTAAAAAAATAACTCGGTGGACATTAATCGCTGGTATCTTTATTTCTTTAATGGTTACCGCAGCCGCCCATTATCCTGCTGTCCTTAAGCTCTCTCCCAAAATGGACCCGACATCAAGGGCAAGGGGATGGAAAGAACTGGGTAGAGAAGTAAGCAGAGTCTCTGAAGACCTCTCAAAAAAAGGGGAGTTCTTCATTTTCTCTGATAAATATCAGGTATCAAGCGAGCTTGCCTTCTATGTAAATAGACAGCCAGTTACCTACTGCGTTAATCTCGGAAGGAGGATGAACCAGTATGACCTCTGGCACGGCTTTGATACGTTCGTCAATTTCAACGCTGTTTTTGTTACAATAGACGATGTGCAAATGCCTGCAGAGGTTGGGACGGCATTTGACAGATGCGAAAAGCAGCTCTTTACTGTTTACAGCAAGGATAAAAAACTCAGGGGCTACTCTATATTCACATGCTATAACTTTAAAGGAATGCTGCAGAAAGGGATAAACAGTTATTGATGAAAGTTTCCGTTGTAATACCTCTATATAACGAAGAAGAAAACATAGCCATCCTGCACCAGAGGCTTAAAGAGACGCTTGACCGTCTTGTATCCGACCATGAAATAATCTATGTTGATGATGGTAGCAGTGACAGGACATTAGCAGGACTTGAAGGGATTCAGGCAAAAGACAAGAAAGTCGTTGTGCTTAGCTTGAGAAGAAATTTCGGGCAGACAGCAGCCTTTGCAGCAGGCTTTGATTTTGCAAAAGGGGATGTGATTATTACAATGGACGGAGACCTCCAGAACGACCCTGCCGATATTCCCAAGCTTCTTGACCTGATAAAAGACAATGACCTTGTAAGCGGATGGCGGAAAAAAAGGAAGGACGCATTCATTACAAGACGGCTGCCTTCAATACTTGCAAACTGGATAATAAGCAAGGTAACAGGCGTTAAACTGCATGACTACGGCTGCTCTCTAAAGGCATACCGGAGAGAAGTTATCAAGAATTTAAAACTATACGGCGAGATGCACAGATTTATACCTGCAGTTGCAAGCTGGTACGGAGTCCGCATGGCAGAGGTGGAAACAACCCATTACCCAAGGCTCAGGGGAAAGTCAAAATACGGTTTGTCGCGGACAATGAGGGTAATCCTTGATCTTATAACAGTAAAATTCCTGCAGAGCTTTTCAACAAAGCCTCTGCAATTCTTTGGCCCTATCGGACTTTTCAGCGGCGCGGCAGGGTTCCTGATATCCCTTTACCTCAGCATAGAAAAAATATTCATCGGAAAACCAATAGGAGGAAGGCCTCTGCTCCTTCTTGGTATTTTATTGATAATCGTAGGAATCCAGTTAATCGGCATGGGGCTGTTGGGTGAAATGCTCGTGAGGGTATACCATGAAAGCCAGAGAAAACCCATTTACGTAATCAAGAAAATCATTGGCGCGGAAACTGAATAAAATACTTCTGCTCATCCTAAAGTTCGTTGTAAGCTCCAGCCTGCTTTATTTTGTCCTGTCAAATGCAGGGGTGGAAAAGGTATTTGCAATCATTAAAACCATAAATCCCTTTGCTTTTATCGGTGTAATATTCATATATATTGCTTCTATATACGTGTCATCAATACGGTGGAGGCTTCTGCTGCCCAAGGAATTCAAAGGGAAACGGCTTTTCTCTTTTTCCCTTATCGGCTCATTTTTTAACACATTTCTTCCGGGCATTGTCGGCGGAGATGCCGTGAAGACCTATTACCTTTATAAGGAGACAAATAAAGGCAGCCTCAGTTTTGCCTCTGTGTTCATGGACAGATACATAGGCTTTATCTCGCTGATGACTATAGCGCTTATATCTTTTGCAGCAGGATTTAAATATGTAAAGGGGTCTTTGATTGAATGGCTTTTGCCGCTTATAGTCTTTTCATTTCTCATCGGAAGCTTCGCAATATTCAGGCTCCGCCTCGGCAAAGGGATAAAAGCGCTTTCGGAATTCTACGGATACTTCAGCGAATACAGAAGTCAGAAGATAGTGCTCATAAAAACACTCATGCTCTCATGCGGTATTCAGATAATGGCAATCTTATCCATGTATATAATTGCGCTGGGTCTCGGACAGCACATTTATCTCTCATATTTTTTTATCTTTTTCCCTATAATAATAACAATCTCTACGCTGCCGATTTCTATATCTGGGATCGGATTAAGAGAGGGAGCGTTCGTCCTTTTATTCGGCATGGCAGACGTTAAACCTGAAATGGCAACAGCAATGTCGTTTGCATGGTTTTTATCCATTGCATCCGGAGGGCTTGCAGGGCTTTTTGAATATTTAAGATTAAAGCTATAATAGAAAGGAAGGTCTTAGAAATGACTGGAAAAGTTGTGGCCATCAATATAAGCGGCAAAAAGGGCATGCGAAAAAAGCCGATTAAGGAGGCTGTAATAAAAACAGACTACGGAATTGAAGGTGATGCTCATGCTTCATCTGAATGGCACAGGCAGGTAAGCCTTCTGGCGCTTGAAAGCATCAAGAAGATGCAGGCGCTCGGCTTGAATGTAAATCCCGGTGACTTTGCAGAGAATATAACAACTGAGGGCATCAACCTGCCTGAACTTCCCATAGGCGCAAGGATGACAATCGGCGAAGTTGAAGCAGAGGTAAGTCAGATAGGCAAGGAGTGTCATACGCGCTGCGCCATATATTATCAGGCAGGCGACTGCGTTATGCCGAAAGAGGGCATATTTGTTAAAGTTATTAAAGGCGGAAAGATAAAAGAAGGAGACATAATTAGTGTCAGTGATTAGTTTCTGTGTCAGCAAGAAACTGACACTGTAAACCGACACCATGATTACGGCAGCTATTTTAACATTAAGTGACAAGGGTTCAAGAGGCGAGAGGGAGGACTTAAGCGGCGCTTCTATTGCAGACATACTAAAAAGCATAGGCGCAACAGTTGCTCATTATGACATCCTGCCTGATGAAAAGAGCATGATAAAAGAAAAAATTATTGAATATTCAGGCAAAGTTGACCTGATACTTACAACAGGCGGCACGGGTCTTTCACCGAGGGATGTTACGCCTGAGGCAACGCTTGAAGCAATTGAGAGGGAGATACCCGGCATTGCCGAAGCAGTCAGAATTGAGGGTATGAAGAAAACAAAAAGGGCAATGCTCTCAAGGGCAGTGGCTGGTGTGAGGAGCAGGACATTGATAATAAATCTTCCCGGCAGTCCAAGGGCTGTAAAAGAAAATTTAGAGGTAATTTTAGATGTAATTCCACATGCCATAGAAAAAATAAAGGGAGACCCATCGGAGTGTGCCAGGTGAAGGAATCTATTGCCGAACAGCCTTTTCGCTTTCTGCAGAGACTTTTTGACAAACCTAATGCTCGTTACAGGCAATTTCAAAACTCGTTCCGAAGGCTTTCGGAACTCAAACAGTTGAAATTGCTTATCTTCCACTTCGCCAAGATTTGTTACCAAAAATTCTCTGATATCGCTCAAAGATATTCGGCAACAGCTTTGCAAGGAGTGTATTAGATGAAGGATGTATCTTTTCCCTTAGCATTTTTAGCAGGTGTATTATCATTTCTCTCACCCTGTGTCCTTCCGTTAGTCCCTTCTTATGTCTCGTTTATAACAGGCATGTCTTTTGAAGACTTAACAGGAAGCACGGACAGAAAGCGGGTGAGGAACCGTACAATCACAAACTCACTTATATTTATAGCAGGATTCTCTGCCGTATTCATTGCGCTGGGAGCATCATCATCTGCCGCAGGGCAGATTCTATTCCAGTATCAGGAATGGATAAGGATTATCGGCGGAATATTCATTATAATCTTCGGCCTCTTTATAGCAGGTTTTCTTAAACTTGATTTTTTGATGCGGGAAAGAAAGCTGCATCTTGGCGGCAAACCCGCCGGATACATCGGAACATTTGCCATAGGCATGACATTTGCCGCCGGATGGACTCCGTGCATAGGGCCTATCCTCGGCTCAATCCTTCTGTATGCTAGTACAAAAGGCTCTGCTATTGAGGGAATTAAACTGCTTTCCGTATATTCGCTCGGGCTTGCAGTGCCTTTCTTTCTCTCATCGCTTGCCATAAACAGCTTCTTAAGTTATTCCAAAAAACTACAGAAACACATGCAGGCAATAATGATCATCAGCGGACTGCTTCTGATAGCATTCGGCGTAATAATGCTCTTTAACAGGCTGAAGGATATTGCAGGGCTTCTTCCCGACTTCGGGATAAAATTCTAAAATAATTATTTTGCTGTAACCCCTACTTTCATCTCAATCCTTTCATTTGGATTGTCCCTGCTGTCTCTTGGCTGGCTCACAATCTTATCCACCACGTCCATGCCTGAGACCACCTCGCCGAATACTGTATATTTTCCATCAAGAAATGGCGTATCTGCCGCACATATAAAGAACTGAGAGCCTGCGCTGTCAGGGTCCACAGCCCGAGCAGCAGAAAGAGTTCCCTTTTTGTGAGGCTTTGTGTTGAACTCGGCCTTTATTTTATATCCGGGGCCGCCCATGCCATGCTTTGATTTGTCAGGGTCTTTTGTATTAGGGTCTCCTCCCTGAATCATAAAACCTGGAATAACGCGGTGGAAGGTTGTGCCGTTGTAAAATCCTTTTTTCGCAAGTTCAATAAAATTCTTCACATGGTTTGGTGCAACATCAGGAAAAAATCTGAGTTCTATGTTCCCGAATTTTGTCTCGATTATTGCCCTTGTTTCAGTTGGTTTTTTAGGAGTGAGTTCCGGCGCAGGGGCTGCCGATCTGCTGACTCTTTTCTCATCAGCAGGCTCAGCAGCCTGAGATTCAATTGGTTTTTGTTTTGGCATTGATGCGGAAGGAGTCTTAACTTTCTTTTTTCCCTGAGACGGCGCTGGCGGTGGAGTTTCTGCAGGCTTCTGTTCAGGAGCCTGAGCCGGCACAGCCTGCGCAGGTGCAACGGGCGCAGGAGCAGACACCTTTTTGGGCTCCTCGGCTTTTTTGCAGCCTATTGCAAATGCTAAAATGACAGATACGGATAATATTAGAAGTGTAATCTTTTTCATTATGCCCCCCCCTGTAAACCTATTGCTAAAACTTTGATGACTATTATACCAAATGATTTTTCATATTCCTAACAGGTGACGCGGGATCATTCCTTCACGAACTATTTTTATGTTTTCCCCTGTAGCATCAGCGATTGTTGACGGCAGACCTCCGGCAGTCCTGCCTCCGTCTATCACCATATCTATCTCTTCGCCAAAATATCTTATGACTGAATCAGCATCCTCGGCAGGAGGCATTCCTGAAGGATTAGCGCTGGTTGCTGTAATTGGAAATCCCGCCTCTCTCACAAGGTAAAGCGCTGTTGATTCTCCGGGAATTCTGACGGCAATCTTGCCTGTCCCCGCAGTTAGATATGATGACATGCCTTCCTTTGCCTTGAGGAGCAGTGTCAATGGACCGGGCCAGAATTTATCCATCAACTCTAAGGCAGACTCGCTGGGAGGCAAAGCAATCAAAGACAATAGTTCTCTGTCCCCGATAATCAAAGGCATCGGCTTTTCTTCAGGCCTTTTCTTTAATTCATATAATTTTTTGAGAGAAGCCTCATTATCAAACCTTACTCCCAGACCATAAAACGTTTCTGTAGGATACGCAACAATACCGCCGCCGTTTAGCACTGCAACTGCTTTTCTGAGGATTTCTTTTCGATTATTTTCTGTAATTTTTATGAGCATGGTTGAATATTTTCTACTTTGTCATTCCCATACAAACGGGAATCCATGTATTTTTTTACAAGGAACTGGATTCCGGCTTACAGCCTGCCGGAATGACAGACTCTATTTTCTGGATAATGACATCATGCGTAGGCTTATCGGAGCTTATCGCTCATCCTTACCCTTATCGTATTCCCATGCGCTTCAAGTCCCTCAACATCGGCAATGGTTTCCACTGTCTTTGCGAGTTTCATAAAACCATTTTTCGTAAAGGACAGAATGCTTGACCGTTTGATAAAATCGTAAACTCCGAGAGGAGAAAAAAATCTTGCCGTGCCGCCTGTGGGAAGCGTATGATTCGGCCCTGCCGAATAATCCCCGAGGGCTTCAGGCGTCCATCTGCCGAGGAATATCGCGCCTGCATTCTTAATTGCCGGAAGAAGGGCAGCGGGACTTTTTGTCATAATCTCAAGATGCTCCGGCGAAATGATGTTTGCCAGCTTAGCCGCCTCGTTAATGTTTTTTGTCACAATTATTGCCCCATATTTATCAAGAGACTTCTTTGCGATATGTTTCCTCCTCAGCACTTTAAGCTGCCTTGCAACCTCTGCATAAACCTTATCAGCAAGAATAGCAGAGTTTGTAATTAATATCGCTAACGCCAATTCATCATGCTCTGCCTGACTCAATAAATCCGCTGCAATAAATTCCGAATCGGCCGATGTATCAGCTATTATAAGTATCTCGCTCGGGCCTGCAATCATGTCAATGTCCACCTCTCCAAAAACCATCCTCTTTGCCGAAGCCACATAGATATTGCCGGGACCTACAATCTTATCTACTTTATTAATTGTTTGAGTTCCGTAAGCCATTGCCCCTATTGCCTGCGCTCCGCCAATCCTGTATACCTCTTTAATACCCAGCATTTTTATCGCTGCCATTACATACGGATTAACCTCTCCGCGAGGCGTCGGAACACAAACTGCAATTTCCTCCACGCCGGCAGCCTGCGCAGGTATTACGTTCATAAGAACACTTGAGGGATAAGAAGCCTTTCCTCCAGGCACATAAACTCCGACTCTCCTGACCGGACGAATCAACTGGCCAAGGAGAGAGCGGGAAAAGACAGACTTAATGCGTTTATCTCCGGAAAATTTCCTGTATTCCGAATCCCTGACAATCCACGACTCTTCCTTCTGCATCTCATGGAACTTTCGTATTCTCTTTGCAGAAACCTCAAGAGCCCTGATAACCTTTTTATCAGCCTTATTCGCATATCTTGATATTTCAGCAGAACTCAGCCTAAGAGTTTTTGCCTCTGTATAATCAAATTTTCTTGTGTACCGCAGAACAGCCTCATCCCCATTTTTCTTCACATCAGAAAGAATGGAATTCACTGCCCTTTCTATTGTAGAATCGCCTCCCGAAGCGCGTCTCCTCAAAGCGTTGAGGAATATACTGATATCCTTTGCCTGCTTTATAATTCTCATGAGGCTAATTTTAGCTTTTTGCTCCTGATTATTCAAGAACTTTCAGAAATGCAATTAGAATCCACATTAAAAATATGTAATACCAAAATAGAAATGTCCGGTTTTACCAAAGTAGAAATGTCCTATTC
>JASEHP010000179.1 GCA_030018605.1 Thermodesulfovibrionales bacterium | reverse complement strand
ATATTGGTTCAAAATCTATGTAATACGGTGCCAAATCGTTTATAATTACCTAATTCTTTCAGGAGTTGATGATGACAAAAAAGAAAAAGACTAAGACTTCAGCAGCAACTAAGAAGGCGGGGAAAAATAAATCAGCCCGTTCCTTAAAATCTTCAAAGAAGCAGCGAAAAAGCAGGAAGCCTGCAGCCCCAAAGACAAGGCTAAAATCAAAGGCGGTAAAAGCCGCTGCACAGAAGAAAAAGAGTAAAGAACTTACTTTCAAGGGAAAGAAACTTCAGGAGATAAGAAAAAAATTATTAAAACAGAGAGAGTTATTGCTCGCAGAGGCCGGAGAGGCTTTAAATGCTCTGCCTGGACAGACGGTATTCCCTGACATGAGCGACCAGGCAACTGCAGAAACAGACAGGAATTTTATACTCAGGCTCAGAAGCAGGGAGCAGAAACTGATCAAGAAAATTGACGATGCACTGGATAGAATAGATAATGGTACATTTGGAATATGCGATGACTGCGGCATGCAGATAAACAGCAAAAGACTTGATGCCAGGCCTGTAACGACGCTCTGTATAGAATGCAAGACCCAGCAGGAAGAAGCAGAGAGGATACGGGAATCATAATAAGAGTCAAAGTATCAAAGTATCAAAGTGTCAAAGCCCTGATGCTCTGACACTATTGGTTTTTATACCTTCAAGCCGTATTTATCTCTCAGGGCATCGCCTACAATATTAAAGCACAGTGCTGTAACGGCTATCGCCATCCCCGGGAATAAAACCATCCACGGCTCTGACGCAATATACGCCCTGTTCATGCTTACCATTGAGCCCCACGTAGGCATTGGAGGCTGGGCGCCGAGACCTAAAAAACTTAGCGACGCTTCTGTCAGGACATAACCTCCGAGTTTGATGCCGGCCATAACAAGTCCAATAGGAAGGCACTGAGGCATCAGATGCACGAATAGTATCCTGAATCTGCCACATCCAATGGCTTCAGCGGCGTCTATGTATGCTTCCTCTTTCAAGGTTAAGACGTGTCCCCTTATGAGACGCGCAAATGACGCCCACCCTACGAATGCTATTGCTATCATTACAGTATATACGCCTGCCGGAAATATTATGGATACTCCTATTGCAAGCAGCAGGGAAGGGAACGCAAGAATAAGGTCTACAACAGCCATGATTGCCGTATCAATCTTACCTCCGAGATAGCCTGAGCACAGTCCCATAACAAGCCCGATGAACATGGAGATGGAGGCAGCTATAACAGCAATGCTTACGGATATTCTTCCTCCGTAAAGCACCCTTGAAAGAATATCCCTTCCTTTGTTGTCAGTGCCGAAGGGATGTTTGATGCCAGGCGGTTCTTTTATGGAGTCAAGGTCAATTTTTTCAGGGTCATAAGGCGAAAGAACAGAGGAAAATACTGCAAGGATGGATATTATGATTATTACGGAGCCTGCTATTTTACCTGTCAGATGCATAGAGCCTCACCCTCGGATCAAGATAGTGATACAGGATGTCAACTATGATATTAATAAGAACAAAAACAACAGTGCCTATGATTATGCAACCCATGATAACAGGATAATCCCTCTTTATTATCCCGTCCATCGTAAATCTTCCGATGCCGTCCCAGCCGAAAATCGTCTCTGTAAGCACGGCGCCGTTTAAATAACTTGCGATATCAAGCCCGATTACAGTGACCAAAGGGATAAGAATATTTCTGAATATATGTATGGCATTAATTCTAAAGACGCTCAGGCCTTTTGCCCTTGCCGCGCCTATAAAAGGCATCCCGGTTATCTCTATTACTGAGGTGCGTGTGATTCTTGCGAGCGTTGCAATAGCAGGAAGGGACAGTGTGAGCGCCGGCATGACAAGAAATCTTATGTCGCCTGTGCCTGATGGAGGGAAAAGTCTCAGTTTAAGGCTGAGAAAGAGCATCATCATAAGGCCGCTCCAGAACACAGGAAGGCTCAAGCCGGTTATGGAGACTGCCGATATAATTCTGTCAACAGGTGTATCTTTTTTATATGCGGCAATAAAACCTAATAGGATCCCTATCGGGACTGCAATGATCATTGCCCCGAATGCGAGCTTCATAGTGTTATGGAATTTTATAAGTATGTCATCAAGGACTTTTCTGTTTGTGTAATATGATCTTCCCATCTCGCCTTCAAGCAGCAGTTTTACGTATCCTGCATACTGGCTGAAGACGTCTTTATCAGCGCCGAGTTCTTTCCTTATCTTTTCTATGACCTCAGGCTGCGCCCTCTCTCCGACCATGCTCTGAACAGGGTCTCCGGGCAATGCCTTTGTAAGGGAAAATGTAAGGAGTGTGATGCCGAAGAGAAGCAGAACTAAGACCAGAAGACGTTTTAGGATATAGAGTTTAATAGTTAAACCCTCCTATTTAAAACTATAAAGTAGCATAATCTTTTGACAAAGTATTTTCAAATTTTATCCTTTCTGCAAGAGACTATTATGTCTTTTCCTATAGATTTTTGACGGAGCAATTCAGAATGGAAATTTGCTATACTTGTTTCACATGAGCGCCAAGAACATCTATGAGCGATTTCTCTGGTTTGACCATAAGGTTAGATCAAAGAGATATCCCAACACCACAGCACTTTCAAAAGAATTTGAAATATCTCCCAAAACTGCACAAAGGGACATCGAATTCATGCTGGACAGGCTTAGATGCCCGCTGTTATACGAAGAGAGCAGGAAGGGCTATTATTATCGGGATGAAACTTTCTCCCTGCCCATGATTTATCTTTCCTCTGAGGAATTATCCTCACTCCTGATAGCAAGAAAGATGCTTCAGGGAATTGGCGGAGATTTTATAAAGCAGGAGCTTTCTTCTGCTATAGATAAAATGTGTTCTACCAATTTAGAAATGTCCTATTCTTGCCAATTTAGAAATGTCCGCTT
>JASEHP010000178.1 GCA_030018605.1 Thermodesulfovibrionales bacterium | reverse complement strand
GGTGCGCCCCTTTTTTACCCTATTTCATTTTCACACAAGAAAGTTTACACTACCGGTAAATGAAAATAGTCTCATAAGCTCAAACGAAATCGTAGAGATGTCAAAGAAGATAAAATCACTAAGCCAATTATTCATCTTCGACACCTGCTATGCGGGAGGAGTTGACTACATAGTAAGCGGGCTATACGATGCAAGGATGTCTGTATTGGCAAAAAAGATGGGGCTTCACATATACGCGTCCGCAAACTCAAAAGAGGCAGCGATGGACGGATATCAGGGGAATGGCTTATTTACATTCACACTGCTTGACGGATTAAACAATAACAAAAATGCGGATAAAAACAAAGACAATAGAATCTCGCTAACTGAACTCGGAGAATACTCAAAGACAACGACAACAGATATATCAAAGAAGATTGGCCATGCACAGACGCCTTTAATAATCAATTTTGGGAAGGATAATCCGGTTTATAATCTGAGGTAGGAGTTTAAAGACAGGAACAAGCTGGATTTGTTTTACGCGCTTATGTCTGTCGGCCCGATAAGCAGGCTCGGGGTCCCAATATTTCCATAAAACCTCATATCATCGCCTGCGGCCTCTATCTTTTGAAAAAGACCGAGCATGTCTCCTGAGATTACAGCCTCTTTTACAGGGAATCGTATTGTTCCGTTTTCTATCCACAAACCCGAAACTCCAATGGAAAATTCTCCTGTTATGGGATTTGCCGTATGCACTCCCATGGCCTCTGTTATGTAAAGCCCTTTGTCCAGAGATGCGGTTAGGTTATTAAACGGGATAACATCGGATTCCGAAACAATTTTCAGGCACAGGTTTGATATTCCCACTGATGGAAGCCCTGCGTATCCTCCGCGCACTGCATTGCCTGTGGAATGCGCACCTTCTTTTTTTGCAGTGTAAGTGTTATGAAGAAAACCCTGCAGCGCTCCCTCTTTTATCAAGACCTTTTCCGATGTTTTAACCCCTTCATCATCAAAAGGCCATGTGCCGAGCCTTCGCGGAATGATGCCGCTGTCAACGAGGTTCACTTTCGGGCTAATAACCATCTTGCCGATTTTATCTTTTAATAACGACCTGCCTTTCTGCACTGATTCTGCGGAGAATGACGACGCAAATATGCCCAAAAATTCCGAAGCAACGGAATTATCAAGGATAACCGGTGCCTTTACCGTGTTAATCCTTTTTGCGCCGAGCATCTGGACTGCCCGCTTTGCGGCGTTTCTGCCGACACCTTCAAATGATACGTCCTGCAAAAGCCTGCTTCCGCTAAAATCCCATCCCATCTGGCTTTCGCCGTTTTCCTCAGCCACAGTCATAACTTGAGCGGTAAACTTTGTATACGGATATGATATGCCAATTCCTTTTGAGTTCAGTATAAATATCTCGCCGCTGCTGAATGTCCCTGTGGCCTTTCTCGTTTTCTTTATCCTTTTGTCAAAATCATTTGCTGCTTTTTCTATGATGAGAACGTGCTTTACTGCCTCGTCTTCTTTTATGTCCCATCCTTCTTTGTCAAATATTTCAAGACTTGCGTATTCCGTTGCCTGCGGTGAGCCATGCTTACCGTTTGACGGCATATCAAGGTATTCATCGGCATCTGCCCACTTTGCCGCCTCTATAGCATTTTTTGTAACTGATTCAGCCTCAGATGGAGAGGTTGAGTAGGAAAATCCGAGTTTCCCGTGCCGTATAATGCGCAGGGAATAACCGAAACTCAGAGAGGATTCCACGGCGTCTAATGCCTGATTTTTTACTTCTATGGATAGATTTTTTGTTGATTTTATGTATGCCTCTGCCTGCTCCGCTCCGTTTCTGAGGGCAATCCCAACCAAGTCAGACGCAAATTCCCTGTTAGTTTTCATAGTATGTTGCGGATGCTGTTTCTGATTCCCACACCGTGACCGCAGACACCTGCACATGTTCATCGGACAGCTTTTTGTTAAGGGAGTCGTATATCCACTTTGCTATGTTTTCAGATGACGGATTCTTTTCCGTAAACGGGAAAATGTCATTCAGAAAAGAGTGGTCTAACGGAGCGATAACTTCATTCAGAAGCTCTTTTAAATCGTGAAAATCTATTGCTACGTCTATTTCATTCAGTTTTTCGGCTACTACGTGCACTTGCACTTTCCAGTTATGGCCGTGCATTTGTTCGCATTTGCCTTTATAGCCTCTCAACTGGTGTGCGGCAGCAAATGTTGTATCTACCATCAGTTCAAACATAGCGCTCCCTCCTTCAGTAAGGTGTCATTGCGAGGGCGAAGCCCGTGGCAATCTAATACGAGATTCCTCGCTGCGCTCGGAATGACAGGTTGTGCCCTCATTGCCCTTCCGTAGTAGTCTTTTTGAAAATTGATATGTATGGAAGGTTTCTGAATTTATTGTCATAATCAAGTCCATAGCCTACCACATATTCATTCGGTATCTCAAAGCCTACATAATCAAGCGGCACGTCAACTACCCTGCGGCCGCATTTGTTGAGGAATACGCATATCCTGACACTATTTGGAGATGCTGCAAGTATTCTCTCGCGGATGTAGTTAAGAGTTATCCCTGAATCTGCAATGTCTTCAATGAGCAGGACATCTTTTCCCCTTATGTCTTCTCTGATGTCACAGTGGATGCTGACCTTTTCCGTTGAGATGGTTTTCAGATAACTCGAAGCTGTGATGAAGTCAATTGTGAGAGGAACTTTTATCATCCTCACAAGGTCAGAATAGAACATGAATGCCCCTTTCAGTATTCCAACAGCAAGAAGATTTTTCCCCTCATAATCCGCTGATAACCTGTCAGCGAGTTCTTTTACCTTACTGTTAATCTGCTCTGCTGTAAAAAAAGGTTTCCCTATTACCATTATGCCCTCCTACTAAGAATTTGTGTTATAAGATTTATATAAACGGGTTTTACCCGT
>JASEHP010000177.1 GCA_030018605.1 Thermodesulfovibrionales bacterium | reverse complement strand
AAAGCGGACATTTCTAAATTGGCAAGAATAGGACATTTCTAAATTGGTAGAACAAAATTCACTTTCTTCTTGACATACACAAGATATTGTGGTTTAATTACTGAAACTTCATTTAACAACACAAATTATTGGAATATAAGGAGACTCCGATTCGTGGAGATTTGCAAGGGCTTTGAAGATTGGTTTGCCTGCTTGGAATGCCCTGATATCTGTAGAAAAGCCTGTCCCATAGAAAAAGAAAATGCCGTTGAAGAATTCAGACAGCGGATGAATTTGCGTGAAAGTTATAACAGCCAGACAGAATTTAAAGAAATAACATAAATAATACAATTTTAACAGGAGGAATTTATGAAGGTCTTAAACGGTCTCAGCCTCACACAGAATGCAATAAAAGTCCTTGAGAAAAGGTATCTCAAAAAGAATGAGGAAGGAAAGATAGTAGAGACGCCTCATGAGCTTTTTAAAAGGGTCGCGAGGAGTGTTGCAGCTGCCGACCTCCACTATGGAAAGACAGCGGTGGAAGTCAATGCCATAGAGTCATCTTTTTATGAGGTGACAACCTCGCTGGATTTCCTCCCCAACAGTCCCACACTGATGAATGCTGGAAGAAGGCTTGGACAGATCTCTGCATGTTTTGTTCTCCCTGTTGATGATTCGATGGAATCCATATTTGATGCAGTTAAAAACGCTGCAATAATACATAAGTCAGGCGGAGGAACAGGATTCAGCTTTTCAAGGCTCAGGCCCAACGGAGATGTCGTAGGCTCAACCAAAGGCGTATCGTCAGGTCCGATATCATTCATGACGGTGTTTGATACGGCAACAGAAGCAGTAAAGCAGGGCGGGACAAGAAGAGGCGCAAATATGGGACTTTTGAGAGTTGACCACCCTGATATCATAAGCTTCATCACATGCAAGGATGAAAATATAAAGCTGAATAATTTTAATATCTCGGTCGGGCTCACAGAAGAATTCATGAATGCCTTGTCAGAAGACAGGCATTACGACCTCTTAAATCCGCGCGCGCAGAAGGTCACGCAGAGGCTCAAGGCTAAAGAAGTGTTTGACCTGATAGTAACCCATGCATGGAAAAACGGAGAGCCCGGTATTGTGTTCCTTGACAGGGTAAATGAATCAAACCCGACTCCGCACATAGGTCCAATAGAATCAACAAACCCGTGCGGAGAACAGCCGTTGCTTCCATTCGAATCATGTAATCTCGGTTCAATCAATCTGGCAACCCATGTTAGGCATGACAGTGAAGCGCAGGTGGACTGGCAGAAATTAAAAGACACCGCATGGAAAGCAGTGCATTTCCTTGACAACGTAATAGATGTAAACAAATACCCGTTGAAAAAAATAGAGGAGATGACAAAGGCAAACAGGAAAATAGGTCTTGGCGTTATGGGATGGGCGGACATGCTCATACGGATGAACATACCATACAACTCCGGCAGGGCGGTAGAGCTTGCCGAGGAGGTTATGGGATTTATACAGGCAGAGGGCAAAAAGGCATCATCAGCGCTCGCTGAAGAAAGAGGAGTTTTCGAAAATTACGAAGGCAGCATCTATGACGGGAAACTCAGAGTAAGAAACGCAACAGTTACAACTATTGCGCCGACAGGCACACTATCAATAATCTCAGGATGCTCATCAGGCATAGAGCCTCTCTTTGCAGTCTCATATGTAAGGACTGTTATGGAAGGCACAAAGCTTATAGAGGTAAATCCGCATTTTGAAAAAATCGCCAAAGAGCGCGGTTTCTGGAATAGGGAATTGATGGAGAAGATAGCTGAGAAAGGTACGATAAAGGATTTCAAAGAGATTCCTGATGACGTTAAGGCTGTATTTGTAACAGCGCATGACATAACACCTGAAGAGCACATAATGATGCAGGCCGCCTTCCAGAAATACGTTGACAATGCAGTATCAAAGACAGTGAACTTCCCGCATGAGGCAACACCAAAGGATGTTGAGGATGTATATCTCCTTGCGTACAAACTCGGATGCAAAGGAGTCACTGTTTACCGCGACGGCTCAAGGGAAGAACAGGTTCTTACAACAGGCAAATCAAAAGAAAGCAGTCAGCAGTCAGCAGTCAGCAGTCAGCAGCAAAAGATAATACCGAGGAAAAGACCAGAGATGATTAAAGGCTCCACGCGCCTTATGAAAACAGGATGCGGGCATTTATATATCACGGTTAATGAAGATGACAAAGGACATCTTTTTGAACTCTTCACATCAATGGGCAAGGCAGGCGGGTGCGCCTCAAGCCAGGCAGAGGCAATCGGCAGGCTCATCTCCCTTGCTCTCCGCTCAAACATAGATCCTGATGAGGTAGTGAATCAGCTTAAAGGGATATCATGCCACCAGCCTTCATGGGCTGACGGAGGAAAGATACTCTCATGCTCTGATGCCATCGCAAAGGCTATTGTAAAATATAAGACAGACGGGAGTAAAGGCAACGGCAACGGACACAAAGACACGTCGGCAATCATGCTTGTAGGCGCATGTCCTGAATGCGGCGGCACTGTTGAGCACGAAAGCGGCTGCGCCGTCTGCCACAACTGCGGGTTTACAAGATGCGGGTAGAAAAATGCCTGTAATTAACTTCTACGACCATTAGAAAGATAAGTACAAAAATAATTTTAGGCGACTGTAGTGCGGTTTTAAAAAACCTTGATGAAAATTCCATAGACTTGATTGTTACGTCGCCACCATATGCAACGGCACATATGGTGGGATAAAGCCTGACCATTATGTCGAATGGTTCTTATCTATAAGCAAAGAGCTTCTTATGGTTTTAAAACCTGATGGAACTTTTAGGCATAATTACAAAAAACGGTGTCCAGAAATAGCAAATTATTTTAGGTAATTATAAACGATTTGGCACCGTATTACATAGATTTCGCATTAAATCATCTAAAATGTAACCGGGAAGGTACTGGTTAAATCATCTAA
>JASEHP010000176.1 GCA_030018605.1 Thermodesulfovibrionales bacterium | reverse complement strand
TCATGATTCAACAGAAGAAGCTTCGGTTACCATGTTAAATGATTTGACACGGGGTAATTTTCACATTTTGTTAATTTTCACATTGCCTGTTTGAATGAACTTAAACCCCGAAAATTACCGTCCTCTCTTCCATATCAACCCTGTCAACCTTCACCTTTAATTCCTTGCCTATGGTGTATGAGCGCTTTTTATTTTTGCCGTAAAGGGTCATGGTGCGTTCGTTAAATTCATAAAAATCATCCGTCATATACGAAACATGGAGAAAACCTTCAACATAAAAATCCTTGAGCCGTATCTTCAATCCGTAAGGCGTGACATTGACAACCCTTCCTTCAAACTCATCTCCCACCTTATCTTTCATAAACCATACCCTCATGGCATTAAGAACTTCATTCTCAGCCTCGCCGGAGAGGCGCTCCATCCTTGAAGAGTTGAATGCGATATCAGGCAGCATCGTCTCCAGTTCCTGTTTTCTTCTTTCTGATATGTGCTTCTTATGCAAAACTTCTCGTAATATCCTGTGGACAATGAGGTCGGGATAACGTCTTATCGGAGATGTGAAATGAGTATAATGTCCTGACGCAAGGCCGAAATGCCCTGCGTTCAAAGGAGAATACCTTGCCTGTTTAAGGCTTCGTAGAATCATGTAATTTACAATCTCTTCCTCCGGCCTGCCTTTTACTTCTCTGAGCAGCGCAGAGAAATTTTTCGGCTCGTAACGCGCTCCATGCAGCGCGCTGCGCAAAGGTTTTACATATCTGAGAATCCCATCCATCTTTTGCGTGTCCGGCTCTTCGTGTATCCTGTAAAGAGCCGGCGTTTCGAGTTCCGCAAGATATTCTGCAACAGCTTCGTTTGCCGCAACCATAAATTCTTCAATAATGATATGCGCAAAATTTCTCTCAGCCTTTACTATTGCCTCCGGCCTGCCCTGCATATCAAGCAGGACTTCAGGTTCAGGAAGGTCAAAATCAAGGCTTCCTCTTCCAAGCCTCTTTTTTCTCAGGACACCGCACAGCTCAGCCATAAGTTCAAAATCACTTAGAAGGTAGTCATATCTTTTGCGCTCGTGTTTGTCATTATCAATAAGAATCTTTCTTACAGATGTATAGGTCATTCTCTCGTTGCTCTTTATCAGGCTCGGATAAAATTTTGCATTGAGTTTTTCACCATGCCTGCCAAAATCCATCTCTGCTGTGAATGCAAGCCTTTCCACATCAGGTCTCAGACTGCACAGATCCTCGGACAGCTCATTCGGAAGCATTGGAATTACCCTGTCAGGAAAATATATGCTTGTGCCTCTCTTCCTTGCCTCAAGATCAATAACCGATTCCCATGGAACATAATATCCGACATCGGCTATATGCACCCAGAGCATATAGCCGTGCTCTGTAAGTTTAATGGAAACTGCGTCATCAAAATCCCTTGCGCGTTCACCGTCAATTGTTACCGTAGGAAGCCCAGTTAAATCTTTTCTTTTTTCTTTAGCCGCTTCCCTCATGCCTTTTACGGCAAGCATTTTTGCTTCTTCAGCAACATTTTTCGGAAATCTTCGCGGGATACTGAATTCATCTATGACAGCCTCAACTTCTGATGCGGGGTCTTCGGGCTTTTTTATTACCTTTACGATTCTTCCCGAAGGAGGCTTTCTGTCTGCAGGATAATTAAGAATCTCAGCGACAACAGCATCGCCGTTCCTTGCGCCGCCCCTGTCATTGGGTGGGATATAAAGGTCAAATGCAATGGATTTATTCATGGGCCTCACATAAGATGCGGCTTTTTGGATTTCAAGCCTGCCTGCTATTCTCGTGTGCGCTCTTTCAAGTATCCTTATTATTGCTCCGTCCCGCTTTTGCCGGTTCTCCATCCTCGCAACAACCCTGTCATTGTCCATTGCTCCGGAGGTTGCACGGGCTGGTATGAATATATCCCTTTCTCCGGGCTTTTCCATAATTACAAAACCGTAACCTTCCTTGTGCGCCTCAAAATAACCTGTCATCAGATTAACATCACTCGCAGGAACATAAAGGCCTTTTCTTGTGAGCACAATATCGCCGTCCTGAAGCATTCGTCTGAGAACCTTTTTTAATGCATGGGCTTCGGAACGGCTTAATCCCATGAGATTAACCATATCCTTAAAACTAAGAGGCTTTTTTGTTTTTTCTCTGAAAAATGAAAGGAGAGTTTGTTTATTTACCATGAGATGTAGGGCTGTATTCTTTTTGAGGTTTTACCATAAAGTTTTTCAGCCGAGAAAAATAAAAAGAGAGGGCTTATCCCCTCTCTTTGAGTCATCTTCCACCGCCTGTAGATTTCTTTTTTATAGCTTACTCTAATATTTCAAGAACGCAGCGCTTGCCTATTTTAGTGCCTGATGCGCTGATTATTGTTCTCATCGCACGCGCTGTCTTACCCTGTTTTCCTATGACCTTTCCGAGGTCGGTCTGTGCAACTCTAAGTTCGAAAACAGTAGTTTTCTCTCCCTCAACCTCTGAAACCGAAACATCCTCCGGCTTGTCAACCAGAGCCTTAGCCATTTTCTCAATCAATTCTTTCATCCTCGCCACCTCCATAGTAATTTAGGACTGTCTACGGCTCGCAGATTTACAGTCCAGCCCTTTGCAAAAGCTTTTTAGTAACATCGGTAGTTTGCGCTCCTCGCTGCAGCCAATGCCTTGCCTTCTCCAGATTAATTTTTATTTCAGAAGGCTCTTTGAGCGGATCATACGTTCCAAGAATTTCTATGAAAGGCCCATTTCTTTTTGTCCGCGAATCAGCTACGACCACTCTGTAGAAGGGTTTCTTATGGGCTCCTAATCTTCTTAACCTGATTTTTACCAAAACTTCACCTCCCCTTTTTAATTAAATCTACTAGATTTTAAGCTTATCAGAAAGAGTGTAAACTGTCAACATCATGTATAAGTTCCATACAAATGCGACATACCTCCTTTTTTGATGAGATAGTCA
>JASEHP010000175.1 GCA_030018605.1 Thermodesulfovibrionales bacterium | reverse complement strand
AACACCACTTGAAGTCGCTTCTTCTTGTGTTGCACTTCGAGGTTGAATGTGGGAAGACAAAAGAATGGCTCTTGCAGTAAATCTATGTTTCAGGAGCATAATTAAAAATACCACCATTGCCTTTTTTAATGCAAGGATTGTTCCGAGGGCTATCTGGAAAAACAAGATGTCAGAAATGTTACACTACCACATGAATTTCAGCATTAAGAAAACGGTTGTTCTTCTCAGCGGCGGGATAGATTCCTCCACAACGGCGGCGATAGCAAAACATGAGGGCTATGAAATATATGCCCTAAGCTTTGATTACAACCAGAGACATAGGATAGAACTCGAAGCTGCAAAAAAAGTCGCCTCGTCGCTAAAAGCAAAAAAACATCTTATAATAAAATTCGATTTAAGAGAAATCGGAGGCTCTGCGCTTACGTCTGAGATTGCAGTGCCAAAAAACCGGAATGCGTTATCCGTAATGCGTAACAAGTTAGGGAAAAGTCGTCTATCGCGCATCACGCATCACGCATCACGCATTCCGGTTACCTACGTTCCTGCCCGAAACACAATATTCCTATCTTTTGCGCTTGCATGGGCAGAGGTGCTTAATGCCGGGGATATATTTATCGGCGCAAATGCCGTAGACTACAGCGGTTATCCTGACTGCCGTCCCGAATATCTGGAGGCATTTGAAAACATGGCAAACCTTGCAACAAAGGCATCAGTTGAAAGAAAAGTCAAATTCACAATTAACGCCCCTCTTCTTTATCTGACAAAGGCGGAGATTATCAGAAAGGGTTCAGAATTAGGACTGGATTATTCTCTGACATGGAGCTGCTATGACCCGCAAAAAAAACGTAATGCGTCATCCGTAACACGTAATGAGTTAAGAAAAAAAATGGGTCACGCGTTACGCGTTACGCATCACGGCTTTGTTCCTTGCGGTCGCTGTGACAGCTGCATTTTCAGGGCAAAGGGATTTAAAGAGGCGGGGATAAAAGATATATGAATCATTTTTTACCCGAGATGCAGGAATTCACAAAAGATCTGAGGATTGCCTATTTCTCAATGGAAATAGGGATTGCCAATAACATCCCGACATACAGCGGCGGCCTTGGAGTGCTCGCAGGAGATACGATAAAGTCTGGATCTGACCTCAAACTCCCGATGGCTGCTGTAACCCTTCTTAGCAAGAAAGGATATTTCACGCAGGAGATAGACGAAAGGGGAAGACAGATGGAGATGCCGACACTGTGGGAGCCGTCAAAACAGATGACCCTTCTTCCGGCAAAGGTATATTTACAGATAGAGGGAAGGGATGTTGCAGTACAGGCGTGGCTTTACATTGTTAAAAGTCTGACTGGCGGAAGCATCCCTGTCTTTTTCCTTGATACCGATACTGCAGAAAACTCTCCCGAAGACAGGGAGATTACGTCCTACCTCTACGGAGGCGATCATGTCTACAGGCTCAAACAGGAAATAGTCCTCGGCATAGCCGGTGTAAGAATGCTTTATGAACTCGGGTTTGAGATAAAAAAATATCACATGAATGAGGGACATGCCGGTTTTCTTACGCTGGAATTGCTGCTCAGATATAAACGACCTATAGAAGACGTATGGCATGAGCGGCTTGTGTGGGATGTTGACAGGGTAAAAGATATATGCGTGTTCACAACCCACACCCCTGTTGAAGCAGGCCATGACAAATTCTCGTATGACCTCATACTGCGGGTAATGGGAAAATTAATACCTTTGAATGTCCTGAAAGAGCTTGGCGGTAAAGATCACCTCAATATGACTCTGCTTGCTTTAAATCTTAGCGAGTTTGTCAACGGTGTTGCCAAAAAGCACAGGGATGTCTCAAAAAACATGTTCCCCGGCTATGAAATATCTGCAATAACAAACGGGGTGCATAGCTATACATGGACATGTGACAGCCTGAAAAGGCTTTACGACAAATACCTGCCGGGCTGGGCAAACGAACCTGAACTTTTTGTGAGAGTAGGCAGAATCCCTGACGAGGAATTATGGGCTGCCCATATGGAAGCAAAAAAAGTTCTTATTGATTTTGTCAATTCAGAGACCAATGCAGGCATGGATTATGACACCCTTACGATAGGTTTTGCGCGCAGGGCAACCGCATATAAACGCGCTGACCTTATCTTCAGCAACACCGACAGGCTTGAACGGATTGCAACTGGGAAAATACAACTTATATACTCCGGCAAGGCGCATCCCAATGACGACCACGGCAAATGGCTGATAGAAAAAATCCATGTCATAAAAGAAAAACTAAAAGGAAAAATCAAGATGGCATACCTGAAAAACTATGACATGGATAAAGCGCTAAAGCTTGTCTCTGGCGTAGATATCTGGCTCAATACACCCCTGCGGCCTCATGAGGCGTCAGGCACAAGCGGCATGAAGGCTGCTCATAACGGAGTTATGAACTTCAGCGTGCTTGACGGATGGTGGATAGAAGGGCATATAGAAGGTTTTACAGGATGGTCTATCGGTCCAAGCCCCACAGAGACGACATTCGCAAACGATGTTGAGATGATGGACAAGAGGGATGCTGATGATTTATACAACAAGCTTGAGACCATCATAATTCCAATGTATTACAGCGAGAGGCATACATGGATAAGGATGATGCAAAACGCCATAGGCAAAAACGCCTACTACTTCAACAGCCACAGGATGATGAGAAGATATGTCACCGAAGCGTATATCAGATAAAGTTTCCAGCTAATTCAATCTTAAAAGACCCTCGTTATCTCCGACACTTTTCCCATAATATACCGATTTGATTTTTAGTCCATATTACCACAAAATGCCAAGTTGTTCATAATATTTCTGGCGATTTTAATAATTTTTTTCCTCTTTTTATCCGCAATGTGCTATATTTCACCCATGAAATCAATAAATACCCACGTGTCAAATCATTTAACATGGTAACCGAAGCTTCTTCTGTTGAATCATGAAAA
>JASEHP010000174.1 GCA_030018605.1 Thermodesulfovibrionales bacterium | reverse complement strand
GGAATAGGACATTTCTATTTTGGTAAAACCGGACATTTCTATTTTGGTATTACATAATAAAAACCGAGGAGCCAAAGACATAACCTTATGATGCACATCATGGAATAATGTTGAATTGTGGTCTGCTTAAGGCTTAAAATCCCCTATGGGCAATTTCAGAATCTCCACAGTCTTCACGCCAAAAGGCGACCAACCAAAGACAATAAAAGAATTGACCGCAGGAATAAAAAAAAATCTGCGGCATCAGGTTCTGCTCGGCGTGACAGGCTCGGGCAAGACATTTACAGTAGCTAACGTCATTGCAAACGTGAACAAGCCGGCGCTCGTCATAGCGCATAATAAAACACTCGCAGCGCAGTTATACGGTGAGTTCAAGGAGTTATTCCCGGAAAATGCAGTAGAGTTTTTTGTGAGTTACTATGACTATTACCAGCCCGAGGCTTATATCCCGACCACCGACACATATATAGAAAAGGATTCTTCAATAAACGATGACATAGACAGGCTGCGGCATTCTGCTACAAGGGCGGTGCTTGAACGAAGAGACACGATTGTTGTTGCATCGGTCTCCTGCATATACGGCATCGGCTCGCCGGAGGATTACATGAACATGCACCTTACGATAGAGGAAGGGATGCATACGGATAGAGATGAAATACTGAAAAGGCTTGTTGAGATGCAGTATTCACGCTCTGACACAGACTTCAGGAGAGGGACATTCAGGGTAAGGGGGGACATTGTGGAAGTCTATCCATCCTTTTCTCTTGATAAAGGAGTAAGGATTGAGTTCTTTGGCGGCGACATAGACGCAATAAATGAATTTGACCACCTGACTGGCGAAAAGACACGCAGGATTGAGAAAGTTGCCCTGTTCCCTAACAGCCATTGGATAACGCCAAAAGAAAAGCTTGAGCCCGCGTTACGAAAGATAGAAGATGAGATGAAGGAGCGGATTGAGTTCCTCCTTAAAGAAAAGAAAGTCATCGAGGCGCGCAGGATTGAACAGAGGACAAGGTTCGATCTTGAGATGCTGAGGGAATTCGGCTATTGCCACGGCATTGAAAACTATTCAAGGTACTTGAGCGGACGTGCAGCAGGCGAGCCTCCATATACTCTGATTGATTATTTTCCTGAAGATTTTTTGATTGTGATAGACGAATCCCACGCAACAGTGCCCCAGATAGGAGGCATGTATGCAGGCGATAGTTCGAGAAAGCAGACCCTCGTTGACTACGGCTTCAGGCTGCCTTCAGCGCTTGACAACAGGCCCCTGACATTTGTGGAATTTGAACACAGGGTAAAGCAGGCAATCTATGTCTCTGCCACGCCATCTCAATATGAGATAGAAAAATCAGGTGGTAGAGTCACAGAACAGATTATAAGGCCCACAGGGCTTGTTGACCCGAAGCTGACAGTCAAACCAATATCGTCTCAGGTAGAAGACCTGCTAAATGAGATCCGGAAAAGGGCAGAAAAGAACGAACGCATACTTGTCACAACGCTCACAAAAAAGATGGCAGAGGATTTAACGGATTACTATGCCAATCTCGGCATAAGGGTAAGATACCTGCATTCCGACATAGCTACGCTTGAACGTGTTGACATAATAAGGGACCTGAGGCTCGGGGAATTTGACGTGCTGATAGGCGTAAACCTCCTGAGAGAGGGGCTTGACCTTCCCGAGGTGTCGCTGGTTGCAATACTGGATGCCGACAAAGAAGGGTTCCTGCGTTCGGAGCGCTCTTTGATACAGACCGTAGGCCGCGCGGCGCGGCATATAAATGGAGAAGCGATATTGTATGCGGACAAAATAACGAGCTCTATAAAAAGAACTCTGGATGAGACAACCAGACGGAGGAATATACAGGAAAGATACAATAGGGACATGAATATCACGCCTGAGACTGTTAAAAGCAATATAAAGGATATATTAAGCTCCATCTATGAATCGGACTACTGGACAGTGCCTGTTGCGGCAGAGGAAAAAGCAGAATACGGATATGACGATGAAACGCTTAAACGGCTTGAGGCAGAGATGAAAGAGGCTGCCAAGAAACTTGAGTTTGAACGAGCAGCGGCAATAAGGGATAGGATTAGGGAGATAAAAAATAAGATGATTGAGATAGGAATAAAATAATGAACAGTCGTAGACTCGACGCGGCGAGAAAGCCGCATATCCTGCCAAAATACATAATCTACGGGTTCTTTGTTATCGGGCTCGTATCTGCGATAGCAGTCAGGGCAATAATAGTCTTCCAGCGCCTTGAGCCGTCATGGGTAATGCCTGTGTGGTATGCAGGCATCATCGGATACATCGTTTTCTTTCTCTACAGATACATGATAACGAAGAAGAGGAAAAAGGCGATAGATGATTTCAGGCTTATTGATAAGGTAAAAGCTAACGCCTGCCTCACCGAGGAGGACAGGGAAACAGTGCTTTATCTTCTCTCATCA
The DNA here is from genome assembly GCA_030018605.1 of Thermodesulfovibrionales bacterium. Taxonomy (GTDB): domain Bacteria; phylum Nitrospirota; class Thermodesulfovibrionia; order Thermodesulfovibrionales; family UBA1546; genus UBA1546. The sequence goes on along the minus strand of JASEHP010000174.1, from coordinate 541 downwards.
ATAAAATCCTCGCCCGAAGACCTGAATTACGCGATAATCTTCATCCTTTCAATCCTCGCAATACTCGCTGATACCTTGTTAAGCACCCTTAGATGAAATGAATGTATTAACAACGCTTGCGGATATTTTCGGCTGCAAAATTGCTACGTTTTTGCTACAGTAGTTTTAAGTGTAGCATTCTAAAAATTCTGAAACAGAAATAATCTCAATTCCTTTATATTCTTTAAGCCTTAACAAATGTGAATCTCCGCTTACAATAGTCTTGGCGTTTCCATCAATTGCAAGATTTATGAACAGATTATCTGAGGGATCTTCACTTATGGGATGTTCCGTTGAAGAGATATTAATATGTTTTCCCATGCTTCTGATATCCAGAACAATCCTGTATATCTCAGCAGCACTCAATCCAAACTTTGCTGATAAAACCCTGACCATTTCATCTATTGAACCACGGCAATGCAAGAGAACAAAAACACCTGAGTTAACAAGCCGTATTGCCTGACGAGGTTTACCGCTCCACAAATATCCTGATATAAGAATA